>QNFX01000002.1 GCA_003650125.1 Campylobacterota bacterium | reverse complement strand
GGAAACTGCCCCCACTACGGTGCCCGTGGCCAAAATAGTTGTCACCAAAACATTTATCTGAGTAGCGGCAATGCCCACAGTTCCAATACCAATTCTTTTAATAATTCTATTGGTTAACTTCGAAACTGGTTTTATAGGTCCTTTAGGGCCATATCCCTTCCTGATCACCAACGGAAGCTGAATGATCATTTGCAAAAACCCCCCTAAAATAACGCCCACTCCTAGAGATAAAATTGGCTGCAGGCCTCTTTTCTCAAAAAGAGGAGGAAAAAATAATATTGCAGCAATCATAACCATATTGAAAAAAGCTGGGGCAATTGAAGGCATAAAAAATATTTTCAAAGAATTGAGCGCCCCCATAAATAATGCGGCCAGGGAAATAAGAACTAAAAAGGGGGACATAATTCTCAGGAGCATCACAGTTAATTCAAACTTCTGTGGCAGCGCCGCAAAACTTGGAGCAAATAATCGAGTGAGCTCAGGAGCAAAATACATTATTAAAAGAGAAAGAGTTCCGGTTAGAAAAAAGAGGAGAACAAATAATGACCAAAGAAGCGAGCGCGCCCTTGCCGGATCCTTGATTCTCTCTTCAATAAAGATGGGAACAAAGGCAGGAGAAAAAGATCCTTCTGCAAATAAATCTCTTAAGATATTAGGAATTCTAAAGGCCACCAAATAAGCGTCAGTAAATCCTGAGGCACCAAAGATGGCCGCCATAACTTGCTCTCTTACTAGACCTAATATTCGGCTCAAAAAAGTTGCCGAGGCCATCTTCAAAGAGGATAAGAGAACGGTATATTTTGCAAGCGACAAATATCATCCTTTTACTTATTGCGTTAAATCGAATTAAATCAATTATTGTTTTGCGCACAACCTTCTCTTATGGTAATTCTTCCGAGTTAAAATTACATATTTAATTATAATCTTTTTTTAATTTAAGGAGCACGCCAATCATGGAATCGGTAACACACTTTTTGACTTATAGCCCTTACGTGGGAATTGCTGGGTTTGTTTTTGCCCTCATCACCTACATGTGGATTCTCAAACAACCTGCTGGAAATGAAAAAATGACCGGTATCGCCGGACAAATTGAAAGAGGAGCAATGACCTTTCTAAAGAAGGAATATTCGATTCTTCTAGTTTTTCTAATCATTGTCGCTCTTCTTTTAAACTATAAATTAGGACTCAATACTGCGATCTCCTACATCATCGGAGCTTTTATTTCCATGACATGTGGATTTATCGGAATGAAGGCCGCAACAAAAGCTAATGTTAGAACGGCCCAAGCTGCTGCATCTAGTGGACAAGGCCGGGCCCTTTCAGTTGCCTTCTTCGGTGGTTCAGTTATGGGGATGACAGTTGCATCTCTAGGACTTGTTGGTATCGCTCTAGTTTTTAAATATTTAACTAACTCTGTTTCTATTGAGGCGCTAAACGGTTTTGCCATGGGTGCTTCATCAATTGCTCTTTTTGCTCGTGTTGGTGGTGGTATTTTCACTAAAGCTGCTGATGTTGGAGCTGACCTGGTTGGTAAAGTTGAAGCAGGAATTCCTGAAGACGATCCAAGAAACCCTGCAACCATTGCTGATAACGTTGGAGACAATGTTGGTGATACTGCTGGTATGGGTGCTGATATTTTTGAATCTTACTGTGGTTCTGTTATCGCTACTATGTTTATCGGTTCAACTCTTGGGGCCGGCATCGGTCCTGTGATGCTGCCAATGTTAATTATTACCATTGGTCTTCTTTCTTCAATCCTAGGGATCATGGCGATGAACGCCCTTAAAAACTCTAATCCAGCAATGGCCCTTAGAGTGACGCCAATCATTTCATTAGGTGTGCTTTTTGTTGGTGCTTATTACCTAGTTAAAACAATGGCCTTTACAGCATTTCCATTTGCTCTTGGCCCTTTTTACGCCATGGTAATTGGTGCTCTTTCAGGTCTTTTAATCGGCCTTGTTACTGAATATTATACCTCTGCAGATTTCAATCCGGTTAAAGGAATTGTCAAAGCTTCTAAAACTGGAGCTGCGACTAATATCATTCAAGGACTAGCAGTTGGGATGTATTCTTGTTTAATTCCAATTTTAATCCTTTGTGCCACTATTTATTTTGCTAATTATTTCGCTGGCCTTTATGGCATCGGTATCGCCGCTGTTGGAATGCTTGCCACTACTGGTATCACCATGTCAGTTGATGCTTACGGGCCTATCTCAGATAATGCCGGTGGTATTGCTGAAATGAGTGAACTTGGACCTGATGTTAGAAAAATTACTGACGGACTTGATTCAATCGGGAATACAACTGCTGCTATTGGCAAAGGTTTTGCCATTGGTTCTGCTGCCCTAACAGCTCTTGCGATGTTTTCTGCTTTTGCAACTGCAGTTGGACTCGACACCATTAACATTATGGATACGAAAGTTGTTATAGGACTTTTCATCGGTGGAATTCTTCCATTTTTTGTTGGTGCTAATACCATGAACGCTGTTGGTAAAGCGGCCTTTTCAATGGTTCAAGAAGTTAGAAGACAATTTAAAGAAATTCCAGGCCTGATGGAAGGTAAAGCTGAACCAGATACTGAAAGATGTATTGATATTGCTACAACTGCTTCTCTTAAAGAGATGGTTCTTCCAGGGGTGGTAGCAATTCTATCCCCAATTGCTGTAGGATTTTTACTCGGCAAAGAATCTCTTGGTGGGATGCTAGCTGGTGCTACCGTAACCGGTGTTTTAATGGCGCTATTTATGGCCAACGCTGGTGGTGCTTGGGACAATGCTAAAAAAGCAATTGAGCAAGGACATATTGAAGGAGAAGGAAAAGGCGGAGAGGCCCATGCTGCTGCCGTAACTGGTGATACAGTTGGTGACCCATTCAAAGATACTTCAGGACCTGCAATGAACATCCTAATTAAATTGATGTCTATTGTGGCGCTTGTTATCGCTCCACTTTTATAAAATTATTTCCCAGGCCCTGTGCCTGGGATTATTCCTTTCCCTAGCATTAATTTTAGGTCTATAATCTGTCAGTTTGGAGGAATCTTATGAAACCAATGATTGTTGTCGCGGACGGTTTTGACAAAAATCTTTTTAAAAATCTTTGTGAAACGGCCGAGCTTGAAGTCTTTCCAGAAGCAAAAATTGATCAATCAATTCTTAGGGACCTACTTCCTAAAGTTGAGGGTCTCGTCATTCGCTCGACCACGCAAGTAACTAAAGAACTTTTAGATAAAGCACCTAACCTAAGATATGTAATTAGGGCCGGAGCGGGAACTGATAATATCGATAAGGTGGAATGCCAAAACCGTGATGTTAGAGTTTCAAATACTCCTGGGGCCAATAATAATTCTGCTGCCGAACATGCTATCGCTCTTATGATGACAGTTCTAAGGCGTACCGCCGCTGCCGATTCTTCGATGAAAGCAGGAAAGTGGGAAAAATCAAAATTTGTTGGAACAGAACTGAGTAATAAAAAGATAGGAATTGTAGGTGCGGGAAATATCGGTCAAATTGTGGCCAAAAGACTAGCAGGTTTTGATCCTGAAGTTTTATTTTTTGATCCAATGATTGAAAGCATGGACCTTCCCTACGCAAAAAAAGTAGAAGACGTAAAAGAGATTTTTGAAACTTGTGATGTAGTTACCATCCACGTTCCACTAATAGACCCCACAAGAAATATGGTCAATGACAAGCTCTTAAGCTTAATGCCTCCCCATGCCATTTTAATTAATGCTGCCCGTGGAGGAATTGTAAATGAAGATGATCTCTTTCATGTTTTAAATGAAGGCTTAATTAGGGGAGCAGGTTTTGATGTCTTTGCTACAGAGCCTCTAAACGCTGATAGTGAACTGAGAAAACTTGATAATATTGTCCTCACTCCACACCTTGGAGCAAGTACTGAGGAAGCACAAAAAAGAGTTGGGGAAATGGTTATAAATCAATTAAAAGAATTTTTTATTAATAACAATTTAGAAAACGAAGTGAGGGCCTAATGCAAACCTTGGCCATAGTTGGCGCCCAATGGGGCGATGAAGGGAAAGGAAAAATTACTGATCTCTTAGGAGAAAAATGTGATTTTGTTGTCAGATATCAAGGTGGGAACAATGCAGGTCACACCATTATTGTAGGTGAGAAAAAGATTATCCTACATCTTATTCCTTCCGGAATTCTTCATACCAATACTGTATCTCTAATCGGTCATGGAGTTGTTTTTGACCCCGTCGCTTTTAAAGCAGAGCTTAATGAGATCGAAGGTCTGGGAGTTACAGTAACTCCAAAGAATTTAAAAATCTCTCAAAACTGCACGGTTATCACCAGCTACAACAAAATTTTAGATGGTCAAAGAGAGAGCTCTTCTAAAACTAAAATTGGGACTACCGGGCGAGGAATTGGGCCGGCCTATGAAGATAAGATTGGTAGAAGGGCCATAAAAATAAAAGACCTTTTAGATAAGGGTGTCCTTGAACAAAAGCTAAGAGAGAATTTGGTCGAAAAAGAAGCGCTATTTAAAGGCCTCTACGACTGTGAATACCCATCGGTTGAAGAAGAAGTCGAAAGACTTCATTCTTTAGGCCTTGAAATTAAGCCTTTTATGGCCAATACTTTTGGCCTCTTAGATACCGCCATCGCAAATAATAAAAAGATTCTTTTTGAGGGTGCTCAGGGAGTTCTGCTAGATATTGATTACGGCTCATACCCATTTGTCACTTCATCTAATACATCTTCCGGTGGTATTTACAACGGTGCCGGACTTCCCGGTGGAAGATTAAATGATGTTCTTGGAATCACTAAGGCATACTGTACCCGTGTAGGAGCAGGGCCATTTCCAACTGAGCTGCATGATGAACTGGGGGAGAGAATCCAACAAAAAGGTGGCGAATTCGGTGCCACCACTGGAAGAACTAGAAGATGTGGTTGGCTTGACCTTCCCCTTTTAAAATATGCTGCAAAATGTGCCAATATCACCTCTTTTGCTCTAACTAAGTTAGATGTTTTATCTGATATTGAAACTTTAAAAGTCTGTATCGCTTATGAATATGAAGGGAAGACCCTGGATATTGCCTACCCTGGACTTGATCTATCACAGGTAAAGCCTATTTATAAGGACCTTAAACCTTTTCATGATGATTTTAAAAGTGACAAGGTTAGTCCGGAATTAAAAGAATTTTTAGATCTAATTGAAAATGATACGGGGATTAAAATCGGTATTCTTGCCTATGGCCCAGAGAGATCTGAGATCATTTTCCGACAAGACTTCTTTTAAAATTGAATTATAACATAGACCTATTCTAAAATAGGTCTATGAACAAACTTTTAATCCTTCTATTTTTATCCACATCTCTTTTTGCTGAAGATCTTCCCCAAGAAATCTTTTTAAAAACCCCCACCCAAACGAGAAATAACTTCAACGAGTTTATTCTTAAGGATGGAGTCATCTGGCAAAAACCCTTAGGATCCGCTCCATCTAATTGGAACAAAATTCCCATGCAAAATGGCCCAAAAAATCCCATTAATATTGCGGTGGGAGGTGGGTACTTTCAGGCCTTAAACAAAGATGGAATCGTCTACACTTTGAAATCAGCTTTTAAAACCAACGCAAATAAATACAAATGGTCTAAAAATTGGGGACATCCAATCGGTAAAGGTCCTGGGGCCAAACTTCCTCTTGATATGCGCGCCTGGGATTTTTCCCAACTCTCTCTCAAAGAAGATAAATTTGTTTTAAACCCTATTTCTAAGAAAAAAGATTTTTATTTAGGTAACGCCCATATTTTTTGGTTGCACAGAAATGGTCGCTGGATAAAATTTATGGACCCTTGGGTTATTTCCGACCACAGTTATGAAGTCTGTGGACCTTATCGAGCTAGATTTAAAGCTATTAACCTAAGTAGTGCTGGCTCTCTCATTTTTTTAATAAATAAGTATGGAGATATGTTCACAAGACTATATGACTTTGATCTCTCTGGACATAATAGTATTTATTATCGTTACTCTTATAATTCTAGAGGCCAAAAAGGGGCGTTTTCCCCCCGCCAACTCCCCCTTCCAGGTTGGAAACGCCAACCTAAAATAAAAGGAAAAATCACAAATATTATTTCCGTTTTTAAATCAGGTGTTGGGGCAACAAATCGAGAGCTCCGAGTAGAGGGCATAAATAGTAATGGTGAAGCCGGTTATTGGCATAAAGATGTAAGTGATAGTCGTTGGAATTTCACAAAAACAAATCATGAGCTTTTCGGCAAAAAATTAAAAAACTCGCCCTTTAGCCGGGCCCTAAACACTCTAGGCCCTCCTGACTCTAAAAGATATGTCACTGCTTCTAACTCCAACTATGAATTAGAACTTCTCGATTATCACCCCTACTGCTCTCCTGCTCAATTATTGATAAAAGCGGATGGAAAAAAACTAAAATTAAAATTTCATTACCGGGGAACTTTTAGAACTAGAGCTAGACCCCGAGGCCTCACAGATGCTGTTTTAGAACAAAATGGGGCGATAGAAATCCCACAAAATGTATTAGAAAATTTAGAAGATTTAAATCCTAAGTTAAAACTGTTTGTTAATAAATATTTCAAAAATAAAAGATGGACCAAAATAAAAATTGAGGCCACAAAAAAGAATATTTTAATTTTCAAGCAGCATAAATTCAAATGGAGTTTTAAACAAACAAATTAATCGGAAATCTCGCCAAAAAGTTTTTCTTTTTTAAGATTTGTTAGCGCCACAGTTTTTATTTGATTGGTGATATCTATGCTTGACTCGGTCCATACCCGAACAAAATTAGAAGTATAGCCCTCAAAAAAATTACCATCTCGTTTTTCAAATAGAACTTTTGAAGTAGTTCCAATTTGCTCATGAGAAAAGTCTAAAAGCTTGGCCTTGCCAAGGTTTGTAATCATTTTGACCCTCTCTTTTTTAACTCCATGAGGGATATGATCATCCATCGAGCTAGAGAGAGTTCCTTTTCTTTTCGAATAAGGGAATGGGTGAAAGTGAGTAATAGGTGATTTTCTCAAAAAATTAAAGGTATCTAAAAATTGCTGATTGGTCTCACCTGGATGACCCAAAATTATATCAGCACCAATTCCTGCTAGTGGAAAGGCCTCTTTGATTTTACCTAAAATATCAGAGTACTGAGCAATAGTGTATTTTCGCCTCATCCGTGTGAGCACTTCATCGTTTCCACTTTGCAAAGGAATATGAAAGTGATTCATAGTTTTAGGAGAATCCTTTAAAACCGCGATCAGCTCATTATCAAAGGTGTTAGGTTCGACGCTAGAGAGTCGAAATCGCTCAAGTCCATCAATCCTTAGCAGTCCCTGAACTAATTTATAAAGGGGAGTTCCCGAGGCCTTCTCATATTCCCCAATATTTACTCCCGTGAGGACAATTTCCTTATAGCCATTTCCCACCAGCTTCTTAGCACTCTCAATCGCCTCATCCATTCGAATCGCCCTTGATCTTCCTCTGGCCTGGGGGATGATACAAAATGAGCAGATATAGTTACAGCCATCCTGAATCTTTAAAAATGCGCGGGTATGAGAATCAGCTGGAGTCGTGGCGGCCCCCCAAAATTCATTGGTCATGTCCACATTGACGATCTGCTCTTTCTCTTCATCAAGATAGTCAAAAACCTTGTATTTTTCAGCAGTTCCAAGAACCAGGTCCACCCCGACAATGGCGGCCACAGCTTCTGGCTCCATCTGGGAATAGCAGCCTACCACTACGATTTTCCCCTCAGGAGAAGATCTGTGGGCCTTTCTGATGAGGTTTCTACAGGTGGAATCGGCACTATCAGTGACGGTACAAGTATTTACTAGCACCACATCGGCCTTTTCTCCGAAGGGAACGACCTTATATCCTCTCTCACTAAATCCCTGGGCAATAGTCCCTGTCTCTGACATATTCAGACGACATCCAAGAGTATGTAGGGCGACAGTTTTTGATTCCATTGAGGGAGGAAATTAAAACAGATTATGCACTTTGACAAACTTCATTTTTCGTTGACAGAAGGTCAATATTCCCTTAATTTTTCAAAATCTTTTGATCGGTTTTGGTCCCCTAGCTCAGTTGGTTAGAGCATCTCCCTTTTAAGGAGAGGGTCCTGTGTTCGAGTCACAGGGGGATCACCAATCAAAGATAGATTAAAACTAGTAATTGCTCCTTTCGTCTAGCCTGGTCAGGACTACGCGTTTTCATCGCGTCAACAGGGGTTCGAATCCCCTAGGGAGTACCAATTTAATACAAGAGCCCCACTAGATGGGGCTTTTTTGTTTTTAGAAATAATTTGTACGCATTTGTACGCACCTACTTAACTTTTAATGAGCTGAAGCTCCTTGCGACAATCCATGTAGACCTCAACATCATTGACCGCTTTCTTTTGAAGCTCACTCGGTAAAGTAGCGTAATGCTGAACCTGTCTTTGCTCTTTATGCCCAGTAACCGCCTGAGTAGATTCTAAGCTACCGGTAACCTTCCTAGAGAAGAATATCCTTTCTGTAATTATCACGTTTTTATTTCAGAAATTATGAATGATTCAGAAAGTGAAAAAGAAAAAATCTGGATAACTCATTTTAATGTGGATGAGAAAGGTACCCATTATTTCTATCCAAGGGACATAAAAGGAAGAGTAATTATGGATAACGGAACACCTTTTCCCTGATCCAATAGCAATATTTAAAATTCTCACCACCCCGATTCTATTCCTAATAACCCCCCTTATTATTAGAAATAAAAATTCGCAACCAATTTCATTGGCTTTCTTATTTAAGCTCTAAGGCCACTTTCTATCTAGATATCTTTTTTCCCTTGATCACCCCGCTAGTGCGATTTATGGGCCTTATACTTACAGAAAATTTATACCTCCTAAAATAAATTTTGTTTAGGAATGTCTTTTCAATTCCTTCTCCCTCCTAGGTCAATGAATTTTTACGGAACACTAAAGGGAAATTCAATTTTTAGCTATAACCGCTTTATCTGACCAATAGAGTCAGGCTTCGTGATATAATGGCCTATAGATAAAAAAATAGAGGTCGTCATGAAAAAGCTATTTTTAATTCTTCCACTAGCTGTCTTATTATTTTCGACCCAGGGCTTGGCAGGCCCTCCAAAAGGTGGAGCAACTGGAGGTCATGACCTCTCAAGTTGTGATTTAAAGCCAAAGGAACAAACCAAAGTAAAGGTAAAGGATAAGTCGGGAAAAACTCATCATATCTGCACAGGCCTCGCGGTTTGTGGTGGAAAGGCCACAGCAGTTTCCTGTAAGGTAAGTGAAAGGGAAGCTTGTCCAACGGCGAAAAAATGCATAACCTTTAATCTCTTAAACATTGACCTCACAGAGTATCAATGCTCCGGAACTGTTAAATTCGAAGATAAAACTATGACAGATGACATGGAGCTGGCTCAATGTTTTGGAGAGATCATACATCATGAAACAAATAGAAAAATGGCGATAATGGAGTTAACCCTTCTAGGGAAAACCGACCCTAGAACTGGCAAAAGAAGACGTAAAGTAATAATTCTAAACGTGGACCCCGTTTTTAATTATGCAAACATCCAGTACGACACAGGCAGAGGCAGAGGTCTCGAAATTGTTTTTTTCGACCTACAAAGAGATACCAAAACAAAGCTTCATAAAAATGGGTTATCCTTTGAAGTAAAAAAGGATATTTTTCTTAAAGAAGGGCGTCAGGTATTAATGGGAATAAAAATAGGTACAAAATTTGAAATAATATTTAATAATTGGAAAAGCAATAAACGTTAATTTCTAATATTATTGAATATTACATTTTAAATAATATGGATTATCTTCAATGTTACCAGAAATTATCATATCCTCTAACCCTCGACTAAATATTTCAGATCTAACGTTATATTTTAAGTAGTAAATAGCTAAGTTTTTTATTTTTCCGTTATTTATAACTCCCAGTACCTGGAATTCACTTTGTTGAGTATCTTCATTTTTAATCGTTTCTGATAAAATAAAAGTATTATCGTTTGTAATGGGCTGAATAAACGCAAACTGCACTTCACCTTCAATAAAAGACCCTCCTCTACAGCTTACTTCATTTGCAAAAATTGTGGAGGGTAAGCAAATAAAAGATATTAAGAATAAGAGTGTTTTTCGCATGGCACCTCCGTTTTAACAGTCCTGACACAAATTCTAGTTAATAGGAAAACTTAACCTTTTGCAATTATTTTACAACTTATAATTAATGTTAACAAAAAACTTTTCAAACATGATTGATAATTTAACCTTATTGTGGGTTTTCTCCAGAAGACTCATAATCCTTTTAAACCCGCAGAAATCTAAAAGATTTCAAGGGGCCCCACCCGTCTTGAATCTTTTTAAGAAGGTATTTTTTTTACGGGTGGAAGGTAATATAAATTCTTTTAAAAGTTTCTTTAACTATGAACAAAAAGATTTGTTGGGAATGCCTCTTTACTTAGAACTAAGATGGTTTAATTATACCGGCCATCCGGTTTTTGTAAATGTTGCGACTCTCTTCGATTTTGTTCGATTAAATTTGATTAGGCCCGATAGTCTTCGACTATTTAAAAAATAGAAGGATTGATTTCAAAAATGCGAACTCTATGAGACCTACGGACCTTAAGGTAACCCTTTCCCCTTCACTTCAATTAAAAAATCCCTCTCGTGAAGCCACTTTTCTCACCCACCCCATTCTACTCCTAATAACGCCACTTGTTAGGAATAAGAACTTACAACCGATATCATCAACCTTTTTATTTAAGCTCTAAGGCCACTTTTTATCCGGCCCTAACCTAGATATCTTTTTTCCCTTGATCACCCTGCTAGTGCGATTTATGGGCCTCACGCTTACAGAAAATCTATACCTTCTAAAACAAATTTTGCTTAGGAATGTCTTTTCAATTCCTTCCCTCCTAGGTCAATGAATTTTTACGGAATACTAAAGGGAAATTCAATTTTTAGTTATTACAGCCTTACCTGATCAATAAAATCAGGCTTCGTGGTATAATAGGAAGTAGCTTAATCAGGAGACAAAAGTGAATAAGCTATTTTTAATTCTTCCACTAGCTGCCTTATTGTTTGCGACAGAAGGTTGGGCACCGCCCCCGGGAAAAGGTGGGGCGACAGCAGGGCCTGAATTTAATACCAAGACCTGCGATTTAAAACCCAAAGAACAAACAAAAATTGAATTGAAAGATAGGTCTGGAAAGTCTATTCACATTTGTACTGGTTTATCAGTATGTGGAAATAATTTGGTGCCAGTTAGTTGTAAAGTCAGTGAAAAAGAACCCTGTCCTATTGCCAAGAAATGTATAGAATTTACTAGAGATATTATATTAAAAGAATGCACAGGAAAACTAAATATTAGAGTGGATGGCCATGATTTTGAATTAGAGGTCGATAACTGTAGGGGATCGATTGCGTATGCTCAATCTCACGGACACGTAGATATTAAAGGCTATGCTTATATTTTGAGAGGTGGGAGGAGAACAACAGATGACTATTTTGAATTCCATATCTTTGTCAATGTGTACCAAAAAACAGGACAAGTACTTCTACATGCAGGAAGAAGAAAAATCTATACCTTCGCGATTGAAGATACTTCTGGAAAACAAACCAGGGCTGAGCTAAATGGAAAGGAATATAAATTTGCAATAATTAAGGAATTAAAAGGGGTTAACAATAACGTTATTAAAGCGCAATCAGGGCTTAAGGGCATTTTTCCTTAAGGTTTTTTATCAATCTAAAATACTGCAAGTGAGAAAATTCCAATATTTTTTATAATTTCCAGAAATATTTCCAACTTTGAACCCATTTGTATAGGACAAAATTGCCAAAGAAGTTTTCCTATCTGCCATTGACAAAAACCTAATACTAAAATTCTTGATATCTACGGTAACTAAAAAATCATTAGTATTTTCCTCAGGGCCTTCAATGTTTGGGGCAAGAACAATATAATCGTCTGATTCAATTGATTTAATAAAATTGAATTGTCTGTTTTTTTCAAATAGAGAACCGCCTTCACACTCTAACTCTTCAGCTAAAATTTTTTGAGAGGTAATAAAAAAAATAATAAAAAAAGCAGCTCTTAGTGTCATAAAAAAGCCTTTAACCGTTGGATGATTAATATATTCCCATTTTTAAGTTATAAAGGCCAAAATTCTTACCCACTCCATCTTATCCTTAACAAGCAGAGTTGTTAGAGATAAGATTGATTGGGTAAAAGTAGCTCCTCTTTTATCCCAAAAGATGCTTTTATTACCCCCCTTTTAAAGCACTTTAAAAAAACGATAAATTCAACTTTTTTATTTCAATTCTTAAGAGTGTTTATTGGTTTCATCTAAGCCTTATTTTAGAGCGCCGCTTGTGTGGTTTATGGGCTTTTAAATAATAAGCAATTTATCTTTCCTCTTAGGAAAAGCAAGGAAATTATCCGAGTGATTTATCTTGGTCTTCAGAAAGTGATCTCTAAACTAATCATAAAAAGCAATCGCCATGTTCGCAGGTTGTACGCACGAACTCATTAAATTGAGTGAAATCAGATTAAATTAAATGAAACAGGAGAAAGGGTAAGTTGTTGAAATCCTTGCAACTCGCTGAAATTCTTGGGTTAGTTAATGTTAAGTTTTGATACCCCTAGGGAGTACCAATTTAATACAAGGGCCCCATTATATGGGGCTTTTTTTTATCTATTTTAGAAAAGTACCGAAGTGAATCTATAACTCTTAAGGAGTAAACCTTTATGAATTATAGATTAATTCTATTTAGTGTACTTTTATTTTCAGGATCAATTTCCGCTAGAGATTGTAAACAGATTCTCACCAAAGAATACTTTAAAACCTCTGCCAAGCTCGCCAATGCCATGTCCAAGAACGATCCTTTTACCATTATCTATCTCAGGAAAAGATATGATTCCTTAAAAGATACCAAAGATCTTATCTCTGAACTAGACCGAGGTGATAGAGGTGAAATATTACAGAGTTTATTAATGGGACTAAATCCCAAAAAAATATCCCGTCAAAAGGCCAAAAAGCTAATTCTTGAAATCCATAAGATCAATGGCCTCTGCTTCCCACATAAAAAGATTTCTTGGTTATCACTAAGTGATCTCTCTGAAGGTTTGGAGGAAGGTTGGTTGGAGAAAGCATTAAAGAAAGGGAGCAATAGATGAAAAAGTATTTTATATTATTTTTAATTTCGCTTCCCCTCTTTGCAGCACCTATTCCTGATGCCTGCTACAAAGATGCCAAATCAACATTTTCTAAATCTGTTACTAAGGCAATATTTGATCCTAGAGTATTTATGATCGAAGAGGGCATGAAAGCTCATAAGATTAACCAAATCCGCGCGGCCATAAAATCGGCAAATACAGGAAAATTAACCTATATGTCCAAATTAATGGCCAAAAATGTAGGAATGAAAAATCAGGAATTTTTAGCAGTCATTCAAAAAAATCCGCAATATTTTTGTGATAAAAAAAATAAGTTATATGAGTTCAATAAGATTTTTTTGTTCTTAAGAAAACACAAAATAAGACCCAAGATTATGGCAAAGCTTAAAAGCATCCAAAACCATTGCTCTCCACAAGCAATAATAAACAAATTAAAACAACGTGGTAAATATAAGCCTCAAAGATTCCAGGTATTTTTAACCGATCAAATGAAAGATTTGGCCAATGGTGAAAATAATAAGTTTGGAAAAAAGATTATAGGATATGATAAGAGGACAAGTTGGATCTACAATATTGAAAATAATTTTAGTGATCCTCTAATTAATAAAAGTCAAAATTACCAATACCTCATTCATGGAATTAGACCGACTCACTCAGTAGGACTGCATGAATACGCTCTTATCGACGCGAAAAAATATCTAAACAATCTAACAAAGACTAGTCTCTCATTGGTTAATCAAGATGATACCTATCCTTTCACTAGAGGATTTGGGATTTTAGTTTGGCTGGATTCAAGTGCTCTTTGGGCCACAAATAAAAGCAATATGGCCAGTGATAATCGAAGTATAGCATATTTAAATAGTGCATTTCCCATTCATACACCTACACAAATTATGAGCATGAGAAAAAAAGAAAAGATTAAAATCAATAATGAAATTGTCGCTGTAAAGGGGACCGATGTTATTGGCTACTATCTTTTCAAAAAACCAGGAACCAATCAGATCATGTGGTATTTATATGACATGGATAAATTAGAAGTACTTGAAAAGGCCTGTAGAAAAAATAATGTGCCTGTAATAAAAATAAATCTAACTGGAAAAGGTTTTTTCTAAAAGGTTATTTTTTTCCTCGAGAAATTACTAAAATTGCACCAATTATAAAAAGAATCGCTCCTGATATTCCCAGCATGCCAAGGTTTTCAGAATCGATGAAAGTAAAACCTAAATTGGTAATAATCCCAATGATTAAAAGAGCTAATAGAGGATTTAGAGTAACTATAACTCCAACTTGATTGGCCGGTATTCTTTTTAGTGCCTCACCAATACAACCGTAGGCGATAAGTGTATTTAATCCAAGAAGGAGCATAAGGCCCCATTGATTAGAGTTAAAAGTAGCAACCTGAGAAAAATTCACCATGGGAAGATATAAAAGAGCACTGAGCCCATAAAAAATTAAATTTAATTGTTGGGGGTTATAGTTTCTTGCTAACTTCTTCTGCAAAGTTGCATATAGTCCCCAAGATAACCCCGCACTTAAAACCCACAAACTTCCAATATTAAAATTGGAAGTATTAGTAAATCCAGAAAGTTTATCAAAATAAAAGAGAACAAAACCCGAAAGAAGAACTAAAAAACCAAATATCTGATAGCGATTTATTTTCTCACCAAAAAATAAAAATCCCGCCAAGGCCAAAGACATAGGGCCTGATACAATGATTATTTGAGCGCTTCCAGGCGTTGTAAGAGCAATACCGTGTATATATCCGTAGTAGTTAAAGGCAAGGGCAAAAGCTGCAATTATGGCGAGGATCGGTGGTTTTAAAAGTATTTTTATATTTTCCCTGTTTTTTAACATGTAATAGGAAAAAAGAAATAAGAAGGCTATGGCAAAACGAAACCAGACGATGGTGAACGAATCTGCAAAGCTTAAAGCTACTTTTAATTTAATTGGCAGAAAACCCCAAACTAGTGCCGTGATGGCAGCGAAGAGAATTCCCTTATTCACAGATATCTTAGAAATTTATTGTTTTGATCTACGTAGATACACTTAGGTTCAATGGGGGTATCAGAAAATTTAAAACCAATGATAATTACTTCCTCACCTTTTTTAATGAGGTGAGCAGCAGCACCATTGATACAAATTTGTCCTGAGCCTGCAACACCTCGAATGACATAAGTTTCAATTCGTGCTCCAGAAGTATTAGAGACGATAAGAACTTTTTGTCCTTCCCATAGATCAATCTTATCTAGAAGCTCTGAATCAATGGTGACACTACCGATATAGGCCAGATCGGCCTCGGTTACAGTTGCCTTGTGAATTTTGCTACCAAGTAATTCGCGCATAGGGGTGTTTTTAATATAGTTTGATTACCTTAGCAATACGAAGGGAATATATACCGACTTTTTCGCTTCGCATAATGGGCAAAACCCTGCAAGTTAGGTAGTAATAAGTCGCTAATTTTACAAGGAAATAGAAATGGATCTGAAAGAAGAATTTGAAAAGGCCTCTGAGACTGTAATGAATCTAAGCGAGAGACCCTCCAATGAAGAGTTATTAAAACTCTACTCATTCTATAAACAAGGAACCGAGGGTGATGTCTCTGGAAAAAGACCTGGAATGATAAACCTTAAAGGTCGGGCGAAGTATGATGCCTGGGCAAAACTTGAAGGTATGCATGCTCAAGAGGCACAAAAGAATTACGTGGAGTTAGTAGCGAATTTGTTGGGTAAATAATTCCAGTACTAGAATAATTTCGTAATTTGTATTACTTTTTAAAATAGGCCTAATTGTAAGGATCGTAATTTTGCCTGTTTTAGAATCAACTTATAAATCACCAAATTTTTTAGCTAATGGGCATGCCCAGACTATCTTCCCGTTTTTTTTTCGAAAAATCAAAGACATCAATTATAAAAGAGAGAAATTAGAAACTCCTGATGGTGATATCTTAGATATCGATTGGGTTAAGTCTCCTGGAAATAAAAAAATTCTAATTTTATCTCATGGTCTTGAAGGCCATTCCCAAAGAAATTATATTCAAGGAATGATCCGTTTGTTCTCCCAACATGGCTTTGATTGCCTGGCCTGGAACTATAGGACTTGTGGAGGACACCTCAACAAGACCAATAAATTTTATCATCATGGAATGACAGAAGATATGGAACTCGTGGTAAGTCATGCCCTTAAAGGGAAATATGAAAATATTTCCTTCGTAGGATTTAGTCTAGGGGGAAGCATCACTGCAAATTATTTAGGTAAAAAAGGAAGTAACCTGCCAAAAGAAATTAATCGTGCGGTTATATTTTCAACCCCCTTTGATCTAAGGTCTGCCTCTATTTATTTTCACTCTAGACTTTTTAACAAGGTTTACCTTTACCGGTTTATGAAAAGCTTAAAAAGAAAAGTAAAAGGCCATAAAGATATATTAAACACCCTCGGATTAGATGAGAACTTGGTAACAAAAATAAAAGATTTTAATGCCTTTGATGAACTAATCACCGCACCCGTTCATGGCTTCAAAAGTAAAAATGAATATTATCAAAAGGCCTGTCCCAAACAACGACTCCCAGATATTAGAGTTCCGACTCTATTAGTTAACGCTGAAAACGACCCTTTCCTCGGGCCTAATTGTTTTCCTTATGAGGAAGCAAAACATAACCCTAATATTTTTTTAGAAGTACCAAAACACGGGGGGCACTGTGGCTTTCCAAGCTTTAATACCCCCCCACACTATTGGTCTGAGATTCGGGCCCTAGATTTCATTTTAAAAGGTATTTAAACCACAACTTTTTCCTCATTGTGATTAAAACTAAATGGTTTAAAATTTAAAAATGTACATTTTTATAGGGGAAATAGATGTCAGATAAAAAGGAAATTGAGGATAAACTTTCACTTGATTATCATTCAGAGGGAAGGCCTGGGAAAATTGAAATCACTCCGACTAAGCCCTGTATCACCTCAAGAGATTTATCCCTTGCCTACACTCCAGGAGTGGCGGCCCCATGCCTAGAAATTGATAAAGATCCTGAAAATGCCTATAAGTACACCAGTAAGGGAAACTTAGTTGGAGTTATATCTAATGGTTCGGCAGTTTTAGGACTTGGAAATATTGGCCCTTATGCTTCAAAACCTGTCATGGAAGGAAAGGCAATTTTATTTAAGCGATTTGCTGACATTGATGTTTTTGATATTGAAATAGATGAAACTGATCCACAAAAAATAATTCAAATCATAAAGGCCTTAGGACCTACGTTTGGAGGAATTAATATTGAAGATATTAAGGCCCCTGAATGTTTTGAAATTGAAAGACAGCTAATCAAAGAAATGGATATCCCCGTATTTCATGATGATCAACATGGAACTGCAATTATTTGTTGTGCTGGTTTTTTAAATGCCTTGGAGTTGCAAGATAAAAAAATTGATGAGGTGAAAATTGTTTTTAGTGGGGCCGGTGCTGCCGCTATGGCCTGCGCTCACTTGATGTTTAAACTTGGATTAAAAAGAGAAAATCTTTTAATGTGTGATTCCAAAGGTGTAATTTATAAAGGTAGAAAAGAGGGGATGAATAAATATAAAGAAGAGTTTGCAGTAAAAACGGATACCAGAAATCTTGCAGATGCCATGAAGGGAGCTGATGCCTTCATGGGTGTTTCTCGTGCTGGAGTTGTATCCAAAGAAATGGTAAAATCCATGAATGACAAACCTATTATTTTTGCCATGGCAAATCCAGTTCCAGAAATTTATCCAAATGAAATAGAAGAAGTTAGAAAGGATGCAATTGTCGCGACAGGAAGAAGTGATTTTCCCAATCAAGTAAATAATGTTTTAGGTTTTCCCTTTATCTTTAGAGGGGCATTAGATGTTCGCGCCAAAACCATAAACTTAGAAATGAAACTTGCCGCGGTTTATGCCCTCGCTAATTTAGCGAAAGAAGATATCACATCAGAAGTAAAAATGGCCTATGAAAATAAGGAATTTAAATTTGGTCCCAAATATATAATCCCTAAACCATTTGATAAAAGAGTTTTAACCAGTGTAGCTCCGGCGGTTGCCAAAGCGGCAATGGATAGTGGTGTGGCCCGACAAAAAATCGCCAATATTGAAGACTACGCCAGAAGTTTACATAATAAACTTGGAAGTACCAGTGCCACTTTTATGAAATCTCTTCGAGATCGACTTGCCTCAACCATAAAAAAACGAGGTAAAAAGGTAAAAGTTGCTTTTTCCGCCGGTTCAAATTCAAGGATTTTAAAGGCCCTTAACTATTTAGTCACTGAAGATATTATTGACCCTATTCTTTTGGGGAATAAAAAAAGGGTGGACTATAAAATTAAAAAATACCATCTAGATAATTTAAAAGACATTCCTGTAATCGACCCCATGCATGGAGCTAAATATAGTAAATACCATCAAGAATTTTATAAAATGAGGGAGAGAAAAGGGGCCAACCTTTCCATTTCCAAAGAACGATTAAAGCAAGAAATTTATTATGGTGCCATGATGTTAAAAGATGGAGATATAGACTCCCTCGTAAGTGGCCCAAGACTTACCTTTCCAGAACTTTTTACTCCTATCATGAACGTTATTGGAACTGATAAGGGACATAAAGCTGCTGGGGTATTTATTCTTTGTTTTAAAAATAAAATCTTATTTTTGGCAGATACCACCACCCAAATCGAACCAAGTGAAGAAGATTTAGAAAACATTGCAATAGAAACCGCAAAACTCTATCGAAAACTTGTAGGAAAAGAACCAAACATCGCTTTTTTAAGCTTTAGTAACTTTGGCTCAACTAATCATAAACTTTCTAATAAAGTTAGAAACGCAGTTGAAAGAACGCGAAAAAATCATCCTGATTTAAATATAGAAGGAGAAGTCCAGGCCGATGTAGCAGTAAACAAGGAATTAATGGATAATCTCTTTCCCTTCAATAGATTGAATGATGCAGCAGACATACTGATCTTTCCTGATTTGAATTCTGCCAACATTAGTTATAAGCTTCTTAGCCAGTTGGGAGAGGCCGAACCTATTGGACCTATCATGATTCCAATGAATAAGTCGGTAAACATTCTCCAAAGAACTGCTGATCTTTATGGTATTTTAAATATGATCTACCTTACAGCATTACTAAGTGTGGAATAGAAAATGGAATTTAAAAAAGAAATAATTGATTGCAAAGAAGCTCCTCAGGCCGTTGGTACCTATTCTCAGGGCGTGGTTTTTAATGGTGTTTATTATTTTTCCGGACAAATAGGCATTAAACCTAAAACCGGCCATCTTGCTGAAGGGGTTTTAGATCAAATCAAACAAATCTTAGAAAATATCGATACTATCTTGGGCTCTCAAAATTTAAAACGAGAAAATATTATTAAGACCACCGTTTTTCTAACTGACTTGGGTAATTTTAGTTCGGTTAATGAAGAATACAAAATTTATTTTGAAAAACCATACCCTGCAAGAAGCTGTGTGGAAGTCAGTGCCTTACCTAAAGACGCCTTAGTGGAAATTGAAGTAATCGCTGCGACCAATAATGTTTAAAAAAAAACACATTTTTGGACACCTCCCACATAAAAGAAACAAGCTTTTTAAAATATCTCTTTATACTTTAATATTCCTCTTTTTTACTTATTCATTTTCTTGTATTATTTTTCATCAAATATCACTTGATAAAAATTTAAGAGCTTACCAAAAATTAGATAATTTCACCCCTGATTTGATTGCCGTTTTTACTGGTCATTCAGGAAGAATCCCTCTCGCGCTAAAAATGGCACAAAAATATCCTCAGGCGAGAATTTTCATTACCGGAGTTAATCGAAATAACACACTTGAAAAATTGCTAGAGCCATTTGACTTAGAACTCAGGCCTAAACTAATGGATATAGATTATTGGGCCCGTAATACAGTAGAAAATGGTATCTCAACGATAAGAATGCTTCGAAAGAATCCAACTCTTAAAAATGTCTTAATTATCTCTCATGATTATCATCTCATGAGAATCAATCTCATAATGGATAAATTAAATGCTGGAAATGAAGACTATAAAATTAATTTTATCGGGAGAGAAACTAACTACTCTAACTTGAGAAATTTAAAGATATTATCTAAGGAGATTATTAAGTTGATTCGGACTCATCTGCTATTTCTATTTTGGTCACCAAGCTAGACTCTTATAACACTTATTACTTCTTCTAAGGCCTCAACAGCACTAATAACCCCTAAAAGTTCACTGTAATCCTTTACCTCTATTTCAAAAATGAAGCTACCTTTAGTGTCTGGAAGCGATTTTGCCAAAGCAGATCTTATATTTATACCATAGCTATTAATTGCCTTAGAAATAGAAGAGAGTATTCCCGGTTTATCATGAGTGATAACTCTTATTTTAACTGGATGCTTAAATCCAAACTCTGGATTCCATTCCACACTAACTAATCTATTAAAATCTCCAGCATCTATTCTCGGACAATCTGTAGTATGAACAGTAATTCCTCGCCCTGTAGTAATATAGCCTTGGATTGGATCTCCCGGGATAGGGTTACAACAAAGAGCAAGCCTAACTAAAACATCATCCATTCCTTCCACTAAAATAGCATTATCTTTTCTAGTCTTTCTAATAACCGCTTTAGATAATTGTTTATGATAGGAATCAATTTCTTTAATCTTATCTTCTGCCTGATCTACTGAGGGAAAAAATGAGACGAGATCTTTAGGAGTTATTTTCCCAGTACCGAAGCGAACATAGAGTTCCTCTTCATCTGGTAGTTTAAAATTTTTAATCAGCTTATCAAGTTCTCCGGCCTTCCTAAGTCCTTTTAAAGAGGTTGTAAAAACTTTTAATGCTTTATCTAAAATTTCTTTACCTATTAAAGAGTTTTTATCCCGTTCTTCTTTTATGAGAAATTGTTTAATTTTTGATTTGGCCCGACCTGTCTTGACCAGTTTTAACCATTCCCTTGAAGGAGTCTGAGTTTTAGAGGTCAGTATATCAATGGAATCCCCTGATTTTAAAGTATGGCGAAGAGAGACCATTTTACCATTTACTTTGGCACCCACGCAGTGGTCTCCAACTTCCGTATGAACAGCATAAGCAAAATCAAGAGGTGTTGATCCATACTTAAGTTCTTTTACATCTCCCTTGGGGGTGAAAATAAAAATTCCACCAATATCCAAATCAGTTTTAATAACATTCATAAACTCAGCATTTGATTCAACACTTTGATTAAACTCTAATAGTTCCTGAACCCACTCTAAGTTTCTTCTGATATTTTTATCATCCTCTTTATATTTCCAGTGAGCGGCAACTCCGGTTTCTGCGACTTCATCCATTTCAAAAGTTCTAATCTGGATTTCAATTCGCTCACTCTTAGGGCCTATAACTGTCGTGTGCAAACTTTGATAATTGTTTATTTTAGGAATAGCGATATAGTCTTTAAATCTGCCCGGTATGGGGGTAAAGGAAGAATGAATTATTCCTAAGGCCTTATAACATTCTGTTATATTGTTTACAATTATTCGAAAGGCCAAAACATCTTGAATCTGGTCAAAGTCTACCCCCCG
Source organism: Campylobacterota bacterium (assembly GCA_003650125.1). GTDB lineage: Bacteria > Bdellovibrionota > Bacteriovoracia > Bacteriovoracales > Bacteriovoracaceae > SMWT01. The sequence goes on along the minus strand of QNFX01000002.1, from coordinate 92,485 downwards.
AGCAATCATTTTTTTATAAATTGAGTAAAAATGCTTAGGCCTTCCCGTCACATCAGCTCTTAAGGAATAGTGGAGTAACTTTTCTTGAATCTCATCGATCACTTCTTTAATATATTTTTTCCGCTCAGATTTTTTCATGGCGACTTTTTCCGCCAAACGATAATAAATATCAGGTTTTAAAAATCTTAGGCAGAGGTCTTCCAACTCTCCCTTGACCGAGTTAATCCCGAGGCGAGAGGAAAGTGGAACATAAATATCTAGAGTTTCTTGTGCTTTCTTTTTCTGCTTTTCATCAGACATGTATTGCAGAGTTCTCATATTGTGCATGCGATCCGCGAGCTTAACAATAATAACCCGGAGATCCTTGGCCATGGCCACAACCATTTTTCTGAAGTTTTCGGCCTGTGACTCTTCCTTAGTTTTAAATTTAATTTTAGAAATTTTAGTTAGACCCACAACAATTTCGGCCATTTCAGGTGAAAACTCTTGTTCTATTTCTTCTGGTTTTACATCACAGTCTTCAATTACATCATGTAAGAGGCCGGCCACGATACTATCCATATCCATCCGCAATCTAACCAAAGTAGCTGCAACATTTAGAGGATGAATGAAATAATCTTCTCCAGAACTTCTTTTTTGGCCTGTATGAGCATTTTTAGCGAAGTTGTATGCCTTCTCCAGCATGGTAAAGTCAGCAGCAGGAATGTAAGATTTTATCCTTCTCTTGAGCTCTTCAAGGGATAACTCCCTCTCGTGAGAAAAATCTAATTGATGCCTCACCCCTACTCCTCCAATATGCCTCTAACAAGAGATACCATTTTCTCCTTGGACTGCTCTAAATCATCATTTACTAGCACGAAATCGGCCTTTTCTTTATATTCCATCTCTTTCCTAGCGTTTCTAAGTCGAGTATTTAATGCTGTTTCGGTCTCTGTGCCTCGATTCCTGAGCCTTCTTTCTAATTCCTCTAGTGATGGTGGGAGGATAAAAATAACCCTGGCCTCATCTCCATAAAGGGCCTTTAAATTATTGGCCCCTTGAACGTCGATATCAAAAAGTACAGAATTTCCTTGCGAGAGATTGGTCTCAACAAAGGTTTTAGAAGTTCCATAAAAGTTATCATGGACCTCGGCCCATTCGATAAAGTCATCCTCTCGCTTTTGCTTTAAAAATTCTTCCTTAGTAACAAAAAAATAGTGCTTCCCATTTTCTTCATGCTCTCTTGGAAGTCTTGTCGTAGTTGATATGGATTCGAGAATATCGGGAAATTTTTGTTTAATTTCTTTGATAAGAGTTGATTTTCCAGATCCGGAAGGTGCGCTGACGACGATTATTTTTCCTTTTGGCATATTTACTCCAAATTAAGGGCCTGCTCTCTAATCTTTTCTAAATGAACTTTCATAGGAATGACAGATTCGGAAATTTCCTTTAACCCCGCCTTAGAACCTATGGTATTTGTTTCCCGATTTAGCTCTTGTAATAAGAATTCAATTTTTCTTCCCACTTCTCCTTTTCCTTCAATCACTGAAGTAAGCTCTACTAAATGGGAATTGATCCGATTAATTTCTTCATGAATATCAAGTTTTTCCAGATAATAAATAACTTCTTGATAAAATCTATTTTCATCTAAAGAAAATTCATTCTTAAGATCATGAAATCTCTTTTTTAACTTAGTCTCGATATGTTCTTGATATGTTTCTGCTAATTTCTCAATTTTTGAAAAATGCTCTTTAAAATCATTCAAATGGTTTTTTATTACCACAACTAATCTTTCACCTTCTGAATACCTAGACTTATATAGTTCTTTGGCAGCTTGATCAAAAGATTGATGAACGATGCTGATCAAATTATCTCTTTGATCACCTTCTAATTTAGAATCTAAATAAAATTCAGATCGTAAAAAATCAGTAGGGGAAAATTGAGGCGATACATTGTCAGCGAGGGCAATAATTTCTGAAATATATTTTTTTATCTTATTTTTATCTAATTTTTCTACTAAATTATCTTCTGGGATTTTATAGTTTAGAAAAATATCAAAAGAACCTCTTTTAAATTTCTCTGATAATTTCTTTTTAAAAATTAATTCTTGATCTAAGAATTCTATAGGAATTTTAAAGCGGGTATCCATAAAGCGATGATTAACACTTTTAATCTCAATCCCTACATGCAGGCCTGCTATCCCGGCCTGTCCTCGGCCAAAACCTGTCATTGATTGAATACCCATTTAAATCAAACTTTCCTTTCCAAGTGAACGATATTTATTATACCTAGAAGATTTTAATTCATCAGGAGATTTATTTTTGAGTTTATTTATAGACTCATATAGGGCCTTTTTAACTCTTGCTGTGATTTCATCAGGATCTCGATGAGCACCTCCGGAGGGCTCACCTATAATCTCATCCGCAACTTTTAACTCCATCGCCTTTAAGGCACCTAATTGAAGCGAATTAGCGGCGGTTTCCGCCATTTTAGAATCGGCCCACAATATTGAGGCACATGACTCAGGTGAGATAACTGAATAGATGGAATATTCAAGCATTAATAGTTTGTCAGCAATGGCCAAACCTAAGGCCCCACCAGATCCACCTTCACCAATGACAATACTTACTACCGGCACATCAAGATCAAACATCTCCTCAATATTTTCAGCTATTGCGGACGCTTGCCCTCTTTCCTCTGCCCCAATCCCAGGATAGGCGCCGGGGGTATCAATAAAAGTTATTATGGGCACAGAAAATCTAGAGGCCATTTTCATAATCCTTAAGGCCTTGCGATACCCTTCAGGTCTGGGCATGCCAAAATTATGATGGAGCTTTTCCTTTGTCTTTCGTCCCTTTTCAATTCCAACAACAGCTACTCTTTGCCCATCTAACTTTCCAAAACCAGCGATTACAGCAGGGTCATCGGCGAATTTTCGATCACCATGCAATTCGTAAAAGTCATCAAAAATGCGACTGACATAATCTTTGGTATGAGGACGGTTGGGATGTCTTGAGAGCTGAACTTGTTCCCAAGGAGTAAGCTTTGAATAAATTTCTTTGATTAACTGAGAGGTCTTTCTTTCTAAGGCCTTAATTTCACTAGAAACATCGATACCCTTTCCACATGAGGCCAGCTTTAACTCTTCAATCTGGTCTTCTAGTACTTTTACGGGTTTTTCAAAATTAAGTGTGAAAATGCTCATATTAAGTCACGTTTGAGTAAAGAACCTTTTTTCCATTCTCACCACAGATTGTCTATATTTCATTTATAATGACGCTTCATAGCAAGCTCTTGACCATTATAGTATGGCCAATTTTACACGGATAATTTTTCCCCTAGCGCCTAAGAAATACAATTTGAGGCCACCTTTACCGATTATTTTCTAAATGGAATCTTTTATCAAATTAATCAATTTTATCAATAGCAAGTTAGAGGACTTTCTCATTTTTGTCAGAAATCACATGCCCAACTTCAAAGAAAAAGCTAGGCCCCTTTTTAAAAAATTTAATCATCAATATGAAAAATTTATAAACTGGATATATGGTTCGACTAACAAAAAAAAAGGAGCAGCTCCTAAGTATAAACAATTTTATTCCTTTATATTTTCCCCCAGTTTTATATCTGTCACTATTTTAGTAAGCACCATTGTATTTTTTCATAAACAGGCACTCAGGCTTGGCCAAGAAAAACCTATTGATGATGTTGTTAAAGAAATATATCAATTAAAACAACTCAGAAAACCGGCCTTTTTTAAATATAAAGAAAGGGAATTCTTGGTCGATGATATCTATTTTCCAATCTATATAAAAAGTACTAATTCTATAAAAAGGTTAATTCTAAGTTTAAATCTTAGGGCCTCAAACAGATATATTAAAACCTTTTTCACCGAAAATAATGCTCAAAACCTTGATCTTATATATGATAAATTAAATCTTACTACCGAAGAAATAATTCCTCATTTCCCCCTAACCAATGAGGGGAAATATATTATCAAAAGAAAAATTAAAATTGAGCTTGATATCCTTTTAAAGGACCTTGGAATAAAAGGCGAAATAGAAAAAGTTTTTATTTCACAAATCATTGGTGCTTAATTTTTTCATAGATGATTTTACTGTATTGGCGGAAACTCCAAGTATTTCAGCACTGCGGGTAAAATTCTTTCCTGTATAGAGGTAAACCTTATGAATATACTCCATCTTGACTTGATCTAACGTTAGAAAAGAGGGGCCCACTTGGGACTTGAAATCTTCATGTAAGAAAAGATCCTCATCGAAATGATCCATTTCTATTTTTCTTCCCTTTGCCAGCTTCATTTTTTTATTCAAATGACCTAAAAGCTGCCTAATATTACCAGGCCAAGAAAACGTTTTATAATATTCAATAAGCTTAGGTGAAATAAATTTATTTTCTTTAAACGATAATTCCTGACAGAGATATTCTAAAAGCTTGTGATTATTCCGCAAAGGCAAAAGAGATATGCTCGCTCCCGAGCTAATCCGAAAATAAAAATCCTTCCTCAGGCGATCCTCTTCCACCAAATACCTTAATTTTTGCCCGGTAGCATAGATGATCCTGACATTAACCTTCCTGGTTTGCTCTCCTCCAACTGGCCTTAACTCCTTTGAATCGAGAAAAAGTAAAAGCTTCGTTTGTAATTCTAAAGGCAGAGAATCAATCTCATCTAAAAAAAGTGTCCCATTATTGGCCTGGAGAAAGGCCCCCCTTTTATTGAAAATTGCCCCCGTAAAGGCCCCTTTCACATGGCCAAAAAGTTCAGACTCTATAATTCCCCTAGAAAAGGCCGATATATTAATCGGAACAAAGTCTCCCGGCCTACCACTTTTTTCATGAATGATTCGTGCCAATCTTGACTTGCCTGTTCCAGTTTCCCCTTCAATTATTATATCTAAGTCCGACTCTATTATTTTTTTCTCTTCGGGTTTTAAGGGATTAACAATTTCAAGAACCTCTTCCACTATGAGCCTATTATAGGAGAGATCAATGACATCACCTCTTTCAATAAAAGATTCAAAACTTAAAGTCCCATTTATTTTAAAAGGCCATCCCGTATGAGATTTTAAAAGATACCTAGAGTAACTTTCATCTTTCCCCTCTCTCGCTATTAGCGTCAGGGAGAAAGAAAAATTTCCCTTTTTATGCGGCAGATACACTGTGGAATCTTTAAGACATACCCCTATTTCATCGTATGAATTAATCTTAAAACTCCTACGATTAAGGGATATTTCCTTTTTTCTGCCCTGAATCGGTAAAATTAGAAGTTTATCGTTGAGCCTGGCGCCATTTGCTTCAAGCAGTCCATCAGCAAAGTAATTTTTTAGCTGTAATTTTTCCATAAACTTCCCTATTCAATTTTCATTCCACTTTTAAAGGGCTAATTTTAAAAGGATCTTGTTCCTCTGTGAGAAAGTCTGTTCTTAGAAAAGACTGGCCAGTTGGACGCCGTGTTATTATAAAGTCATTTTGGAGTCAAAATTGTCTATCGAAATAGTTAAAGGAAGTGCCAAATTTTTAAGAGGTTATGAAACCGCTGATGAACTACTGGACTGGATCTCCCAAAATACAGAAATCAAGGGCCTCGCCTTTGTAGGGCGATCTAATACAGGAAAATCCACTACCATTAATAAAATGTTTGGCAAAAGCACCGCCCGAGTATCTAAAACTCCTGGAAGAACCAGGCAGATCAATATTTTTTCTTTCTCCCTCTCTCAAGTGGAAGGAAAGTTTTATCTCTTTGATCTACCAGGCTACGGACATGCCCAAGTTTCCAAGGAAATGTTGAAGAATTGGCGAAAACTCATGGACACCTTTTTCATGAATGCGCCTCGAGGTTTGACTATGGTTAACATCCAAGATGCAAGACACCCCAACCAAAAGGCCGATCAATCCTTATTCGAATATTTTGAACATTTTCCTCTAGATGTCGCTTTAGTATTTAATAAAATGGATAAGCTTCGTACTCAAAAAGAGAAAGCTAGCGTAAAAAAAATAGCAAAAGAATTTACATCAGTTAAACAGATTCATTTTATATCGGCCGAAAAGGGAACCGGAGTTGATGCTCTTTCCCAGGCCCTCGTTGGTACGCTTCTTTAGACCTTCTTAGCACTTCCAGACTTAATCTTTCTCACATCCTCTTCAATTTCCTGAAGACCTCTTTCCATCTCTTGTATCTGCTCCATAATCTCTGTTACCTCAGGATCGGCCCATACTAATTTTTTACTTTTAAGTTCCGTGACTGCTTTATGACCTAACATTTCATAATAATCTCTAAGTTCTGTAGTTTTTTGAGAGGCAAAAAGCATTTTTTTCCCGATCTCAGCGGTCTTTTTTAACTCATCCTGGGCCACCTGAATCAATTCCTGGGCCCTAGCTTTCCAATCGGGTTCTTTTTTAGTCATAATGATCTCCCATAAAAATTATAGCTCTCTGAGCTGATCTTAAGCAATTTAATTTCCAAAAATTGTTCTTTATGAGGTAATTAAAAACTAATGATAGATCTCTTAGACAACTTATTTTCTGCCAAAATTGACGAGGAAAAGTTAGAACAAATCTATTCCTGTCTCTCGACCCAATATACCAATGGCAAAGACCCCTGGGGTCTTGATATTGACGCTGCTAAAGAAACCTTACTTAAGCTTTATCCCTTCTATTCTGAATATTTCAAAGTAAGGCTATTTGGGAAAGAGAAAGTATTAGATCGACCTTATATGATTATTTCTAATCACACAGGTCAGGTGCCTATTGATGCTATGTTAATTGGCATGGCCTTTTTACTGGAAATTGCCCCGCCAAGAATCATGCGGGCGATGGTGGATCGATTTGTTACCTCTCTGCCTTTTTTAGGAGAATGGTTTGCCCAAACTGGTGCAGTTTTAGGGGATAGACAAAACTGTCTTAAGTTAATGGAAAGAGGTGAATCAATCTTGGTTTTTCCTGAAGGATTGCAAGGAGTCGCTAAGAGCACTAATGAATTTTATAAATTACAAAAGTTCACTAACGGGTTTTATCGTATGGCCCTCTCATCAGGATTTGATATCTTGCCCGTAGCGGTTATTGGCTGTGAAGAATGCTTTCCTTTTGTTTATCATTTAAAAAGCTTGGCCAAAACTCTGGGACTTCCCGCAATCCCTATCTCTACTAACTATTTCCCACTACCTTCTCCAGTCGATATTCATATTGGTGATCCCATCAGTATAAACAAAGATCTTTCACCTGATTCCACCGATAAAGAGATAAATAAAGAAGTTTTAAAAGTAAAAAGTAAAATAAGGTCACTAATCACCCGAGGAAGAAAGGAACAAAGAGAATTCTGGGCAAAAAAGGAAATCTGATTTGGACCTTGAAAAAGTAAGTTCTATTTTAATAATTGGTATGGCGGGAAATCTGGCCAAGATTACTGCCAAAGAAATTCATCAAAAATATCCTCATATTAAAATCATAGGAGTTGATTCTCGAAAAGCTCCAAGAAATCTTAGTAAATTAAATGTTAAATTCCTCCAGATAAACTACACCAGATCCCACTTTGAAAGACTTTTTCGTGAACACAAATTTGATGTAGTTTTATTTTTGGGCCGTTATGCCCATACAGGATTAAATATCCTCTCCATGCTAACAGATAACCTCGACACTAAAATTTCTGGTATTAAAAATATCTTCGATCTTTGTATGAAATTTAAAGTGAAAAGAATTGTGGTACTTAGCTCTTTTCATGTCTACGGGGCACTTCCAGGTAATCCCCATTTTCTTTTAGAAGATACCCCTTTAAAAGCTGACTTTAAACACTCAGATATGAGAGATGTCGTCGAGATGGATAAGATGGCCGGACTTTGGGTAGATAAACACAAAGCGGTCGAAACAGTAATCCTTAGACCTTGTAGTATCGTAGGACCAAATATTAAAAACGCGATAACAAAATACTTAAAAACACCCTACGCCCCTGTTCCCATGGACTTTAATCCAAACTTTCAGTTTCTTCATGAGACTGATATGGCCGATATAATCGTCAAAGCAATCGATACACTTTCACCAGATGTTTATAATGTGGCCCCTGATGAGTATATATCTATTAGAGATGCCATGAAGATCGTAGGCAACTCCACGTTACCAGTGCCCCTTTTTCTAATTGAGCCTACGGCAAAGATTTTAAAGAAAACACTTTTTAAAATTCCAGAATATTTCATTAGCTATCTGAAGTTTCCCTGCATTATCGATAATTCAAATTTGCACAAGGCGCTAGGAAAATTAAACTTCAAATACAACATTAAAGAGACTCTGAAACACCTCAAATAACTCATATTGACAGCTTTTTAACCTTCTTTTAAGATGGCCTATCTTATGGCCTGGTGGTGGAATGGTAGACACGGTAGATTCAAAATCTGCTATCTTCGGGTGTGCGAGTTCAAGTCTCGCCCGGGCCACCAAATATCTTCTGACTTAGTCTTGTAATGCAAAATGAATCGCTTTTGCAGCGTGTATTTTGGCCGTATCAAATAATCTTACGGAGGTATCTCTTTGATTGAGAAGCATTCCAATTTCTGTGCAACCTAGTATAATGGCCTCTGCCCCTTGTTTAATAAGAGCATCAATAATTCGAAGATATTCTGATTTAGACTCTTGATTAATTATTCCTAAACACAGCTCTTCATAAATAACTTGATGAACTAATCTTCGATCCTTTTCACAAGGTACTAAAACATTTAGGCCATATTTTTCATTAAGTCGGCCCTTGTAAAAATCCTGTTCCATAGTAAAGGCCGTTCCTAAAAGGCCAACAGTTTTAATTTCATTTTTAACAAGTTCTTCTGCCGTGGCATCCACAATATGTAATATTGGAATATCAATTTCAGTCTCAATTTCAGGGACAACCTTATGCATTGTATTTGTACAAATAACAATAAAATCAGCACCTGCGACCTGTATACTCTTTGCAGCATCAGCTAAAATCTGAGCTGTTCCTTTCCAATCTTTTTTATGTTGTAATTTTTCAATATGATCAAAATCAACACTAAGCATCGCAATCTTTGCAGAATGCAATCCACCAAGAGCAACATTAATTCCCTTGTTGATTGCACGATAATACTCAACTGTGCTCTCCCAACTCATTCCGCCCAACAGGCCTATTGTTTTCACAATGATCTCCAATCAATTATGTTTTCCGCACTATGCTCTCTTAAATAGAGTCTACTCCATTGGCCCTTTATTTTTTTTAAAAAATCTTCTCATCACCTGAAAGGATATGTAAAATTCAAGTATGGTAGATCAAATCGTAAAATATCTTGCAACAATTGTGGAGCATGTAGGCATAGCTATTATCTTAGTTGGCTTTTTCATCTCGCTCATCCAATGGCTCATAACCTTCATAAAAAATATGGAGGGCCCAGACTTTTATCAATACACCCAAAAGATAAGGGGAAAATTAGGTCTTTATTTAATGCTGGGCCTTGAATTTATGATTGCCTCAGATATCATCTCAACGGCCGTCGCCCCTACTCAGGAAAATCTAATCCTAGTTGGTTCCCTCGTTCTAATTAGAATTGCGATTGGCTATTTTCTTGGCAGAGAATTAAAAGAATTAAAAGAGTTAAGCTAGTCTATTGGCCCTTCCACATCCCAAGTACCAGGTGCCGTAAACCTTAAAAGATAAAGTACACAATTTGGTATAGGAATTGGTTCGCTCTTTGGCGGAAGAAAATGATGAATGATATTTCTAAGAATTCCTCCGTGAGTACTAATCGCCATATGTCGTACTGTTGATTGATTTGTAAGATCCTCTAAAAATGAAAGTGTTCTCTTTAACACATCAACTTGTGTCTCTCCTCCTGGGAAACCAACAGGATTTCCAGCGATATTATAAGATCTGAAATTATCCCAAGTTTCTATTCCAAATTTTTCAATTGCCTCTAATTTAGTAAGCCCTTCCGCCTCTCCTAAATTAAATTCCCGAAGCCTTTCATCTAAAACAATAGGTATCTTCATATTTTCAGATAATATTTCTGCCGTTTTTCTGGCCCTTTTTAAATCACTAGAATAAATAATCTCTATTTTTTTGTCCTTGAGCTTATTTAGTAGTTCTCTTGCCTGGCCCAGACCATTTTCATTTAAGGGAATATCTAAACTCCCCTGGCAAATCCCTTTTTGATTGTAATCGGTTTCACCATGTCTAAAAATATAGAAGTACTTTTTCATTTTTTTAAATAAAGAGTAGTTTTTTTATAGGAGTTGGCCAAAAGTTTTAAAGTAATAACGGCAATTGCTCCCATGGGGATGGCCAGAAACATTCCAAGAAGTCCTCCGGTCGAACCACCTATTAAAAGAGACAATAAGGCCAAAAGTGGATGAAGACCAACCTTTTCTCCTACAAATTTTGGAGTTAAATAAATACTCTCTATGGTCTGACCAACAAGAAAAACAACACCTACGCCAATAAGCGGGCCCCAACCAGTAAAATTTGAAAATCCGACAATCAAGGCCGCAATCACACCGGTAGTAAATCCTACATAAGGAATAAAACATAAAAGTCCCGTGATGAAACCAATTACTAACCCATATTTAAGCCCTACTAAATAAAGTCCGAGTCCATAAAAAATTGCCTGTACGAAACAAACTATAAATTGACCGCGAAAAAAACCGCCAAAAACTTCATTTACCTGATCAACATAATTTCTAAACGGTATCTTCATAGACTTAGGGAAAAGGTCATTCACTTCTTGAGAAATTTTTTCATAATTTACAATGATGTAATAAAAAAATATGGGAAATAAAAATAAATTAATAATTCCGGATAAGAAATTGGCAAGTCCTGAAAAGGTATTGGTAAAAAAACTTGTGACCTTACCAAAAGTTTCCATAGATATTTTTGAAGAGAGAATTTTCACATTTTCTATTAATTGAACCTTCTCAATATGAAACTCAATTCCCTGGGCCACTAAGATTGCCTCTAATTTTTGAATTACAACTTGAACATTTGCTGGTAATTCTTTAATAAATTGCAACCCCTCATTATAAATGATGGGTAGAATTAAATAGAGTGCAAAGAAAATAGAGGTAAACAAAATCAAGAACAATAAAACTGTGGCCACCTGCCGAGAAACCCTTCTCTTCTCTATATTTTTAATAAGAGGGAAGCTTAAGTAGGCCAAAATAAAGGATAATGCCAGTGGAATGGCCGAGTTTCCTAGTGCGTTAAATACAAAATAAATAACAAAGACCGGTAGTAAGATATAAACATAATTAGGTAAAATCATAATTTTATTTCCTGGTTATATTTAGTATTTTAAATGCCTAGTAAAATAAAAAAAAGGAACCAAAAATGACCCCATACTATATTTTAAAGGCCCTCCATCTAATATTTGTTATAACCTGGTTTGCCGGCCTTTTTTATATCGTCAGACTTTTTATCTATCATGTGGAAGCAGAACACTCAGAAAACAAAAATGCCCTTCAAAACCAGTTTAAAATAATGGAGAGAAGATTGTGGTATGGAATTACTTGGCCTTCAGCTGTTTTAACTATAATCCTTGGACCTACTCTAATGTTTGTTCAATATGGAACACTAACTAACTTGCCCTCCTGGCTCCTCATTAAACTAGTCCTTGTTACTCTGTTATTTCTCTATCATTTATCCTGTGGAAAGATTCTTAAGCAGTTTAAGCATAATCAAGTAAATTACACATCTAAACAGCTTAGATTTTGGAATGAAGTACCCACTATATTCTTATTCCTAATTGTCTTCTTAGCAGTATTTAAAATGCCTTCTGGCCTGGCCCACGGCCTAGGTTGGATTGTAGCACTCATTGGGATTACTTTACTCTTTCTAAGAATCTCAAAGGCCAAGTAAAACAGTTATACAAAAATACTCTAGTTACAACTTTATCAAATCAGAAGCGCCGTTTTACTTTTTCTTACTTTAAGGAAAGTAAAAATTAGTTCAATAGAGAAACTTCAAATCTTATAATTTAACAAAAAAATAACAAAAGGAATTGTTATGAAGCTTTGGTCTCTGATTACTCTAATTTGTTTTTTAACACTATCTCTTAAAACTTTTGCTGAAACTAGATACTCGAGAGATAGGGTACTTATAAAGCTAAAAGAAGGGGCCGATCTGCCAAAACATGAGAGTATAAAAAAAATAAAACACTTATTTAATTCTTGGTACGTAGTTTATGCAAATGTAGATAAATTTGAAAAAATTCATAAATTAAATCCCGCCATTGAACTGATTGAAAAAGATTATTATCGAAAAATAAACAAACTCCCAATGCCTGAACTAGAACCTAAAGGATTTGGTTTTGATCAAATGAACCAGAGTTCTCCCTTTAATGATCCAACTATTTACAAACAGTGGGCCTTGAAATCTTCAAGTGAAAATGGGGTATCTGTTCTTCAGGCCTATCAAGAGGAAGACAACCATAACAAAAAAAATATTATTGTTGCAGTAGTTGATACAGGAGTTGATTACGGTCATGAAGATCTTAAAGAAAATATATGGCTAAATGAGGGCGAAATTGCTGGCAACGGAGTTGATGATGATGGCAATGGTTATATCGATGATATCCATGGAATTAATACCTTAAATAGAGACAGAGACGGTGAGGCCACTGGAAATCCTCAAGATACTCACGGACATGGCACCCATGTAGCGGGAATTATCGGTGCTGTTCAAAATAATAATAAAGGAATTGCTGGAATTGCCCAAAGAATAAAAATTATGGCGATTCGTACAGTTCCAAACCAAGGTGATGAAAAGGATATTGATGTAGTTGAATCCTTTATCTATGCTGCTAAAAATGGAGCTAAGATCATCAATTGCTCTTTTGGAAAATCTCATAATGAGGGAGGACAGGCCGTTGCTGAGGCAATAGAGCATATAGGCCAAACCTACGGGACTCTAGTTATCGCAGCGGCCGGAAATGATAGTAAAAATATTGATAACATAAGAACTTATCCGGCCTCTTTTGAAAGTGAACATTTGCTTGTGGTAGGCTCTAGTGAAAAAGCTGGGAGACTATCCTATTTTTCTAATTACGGAAAAAGAAACGTTGATGTCGTTGCCCCAGGATCTTCAATATACTCTACTTATACAAATGGAAGATATACTTATCTATCTGGAACTTCTATGGCCGCACCAGTGGCCTCAGGAGTTGCTGCAGAAATGCTCTCTCAAGCATCTCACCTCGGTCCACTTGACCTTAAAAGAACCATGATGGACTCTGTAACTAAAAAGAGTGGCTGGAGTTCAAAGGTTTTCACAAGTGGCAGACTAGACCTGTTAAAGGGGTTAAAGAAAATTTATTGATTCCCCCCCCTTATTCTTTAAGATGATTCATTAATATACCGAAAAATTTAATAAGTTATGAAAATAATATTTATTTTATTTATCCTCTTTAGTTGTTCTAACAAGCCTAGTCCTACAAGGACCATTTCAAGCACTGAAGTGCCTAGACAATTTTTCTCCATCAAAGCAAAAAACAAAGAAAAATTAAAAGAAATGGATTGGAAGCTTTTATTTACGGAAATTTTTGCCAAACATGTGGCGCAAGATTCATTTAATAGCTCTGCAACCTACTCAAAATTTTTAAAGGTTAAAGAATCAGTATATTACAATGAAGAAAAATTTGAAAATATATTTAATCAGATAATGGAACCAATAACCTCAATCGGCGTATTTGAAAAAAGAGAAAAACTTCTATCCAACAAAAAAACGCTTAAAAAATTAATCAAAGGTAAACTCACCAACCAAGATTTCAAGCAGGCCGAATCTTTTGTTAACTCGCTTAATTCACAACTCAAAAAAGATACCGGACCCATTGGAAATTATTTTGAGACAAGATTAGGTCAAAAAGTCATGAAAACCTTAAAAAATTCTGTTTTTATTGTATTGCCGGGTTTTGGTAATCATGTAATTCAGGAAATGCTTCTGCCTGAATTAGTCGATGAAATAAATGAATATTATGGAAGAAACCATACCAGACCTTTTATAAAAACTCTCTTCGGGGATGCCCAGTTTTTGGATTATAGAAATTATTATAAAAGGCCAAACCGTAAGCATCAATTTGATGTAATTCAACCCATGGGCAAAGAAATGGGGACCACTACTTCTCTGCATGAAATAAATGGTAAAGATTTAAAACTATGGATTGATAACCTGCCCGATCATTATGCCAGTAAAAAAATAGTCTTTCTGGGTTATAGTAAAGGGGCAACAGTAGCATCTCACATCGTCTCTACTTATTCAGACATAAGAGACAGGACCAGGGCCATCATCTCCCTTGGAGGGCCCCTTCAAGGTTCAAACAATGCTGAAAATATTATAAGAAATATTTATGATCTAAATCCCTCTACAGGACGATATGAATTTAATGAATCTCTTGAAAATCTGCCAAAGACATCATCGATAGTTGATTTAACTCAAAATCTATTAAAAAATTATTTAAAAGATTATCCCATTTTAGCATCGCTGGCCAAAAACATCCAAAACCTTCCCCCAAGCTTTAGAAAAATACTACAAGACTATCTGGACCAGGCCACTGGTGGAGATCTAAAAGACTTGCTTGGTGGGCTTTATGAAGAAGGTCAATTCTACATGCTAGATTGGAATCTTAAAAATTTAAATGATCAGCATTTTGACCGCCCCATTGCCTTATTTAATTTATCATTTATGGCCAATTTAAAAGATTTCATTCAAAGGGGTCCTATTACTGAGTCAGGAGGAAAGCTTCCACCTGAAATAGTACCTCAAGTGACTATGGGGGGGATTAATACCTCTCGCTTTAGTGCCGATTTTTTCTTTCAAACGCTAGCTTCATTAAGCGTATTTGAAAAAAGCCCAGGGGGATTAACTGATACTCAAGTGGCCTGGAATGATTCCAAATTCCCTCTTCTAGATCATCTCCCATTAAAGATATCTTTTAATGATAACGAGTTAAAGGATATCTATGAAAATAATTCCTTTAAAGTATTTTTTCAAAAAAATAAAATCTCTTTTAAACGTTTCAGGTCAATGCCTAGAAAAGATTTATATAAAATGAAAGGAATTAAAGGAATGCATTTTATTGACTTAGGCGAAGTGAGAGGAACTCATTGGAGTAGCATATTCAGACAAGTATTGCGAATTCCCGGAGTACCTGAATACAGCACCCACATTCATTCATTTCCCCATAAATCAATGTTTAAATCATTAATTGAAACCTATGCCATTTATCAAATTATAAGAGATGGGGAATAAGATGATAAAAAAAATACTAATACTCATCCCAATAATTTTATCATCACTAGTTTTTTCCCAGGAAAATTATAAAAACGTCCATCTTTTTAAGGCCTCTCCAAATTCTGATAAAAATATGGAGATCTTAAATATTTTCTCTAATTCTGCCATGTATGCCTATTGGGCCAATAAGATCCTTAATGGAAGTGGCACAAGATCATCTCTTAGTCCTAAAATAGCTGAAAGTACTACCTACCAATTTTTAAGAATTCTCTCCTTGTTTGATATATATTTCAATCATTCTGCATTAGCGCTTGAAAGCTCTGCTAGCGGAAAAAAACACTTTGTATACTTTTCCACTCTAATGACTAATCAAGAAATTAATTCCTATCCTAGATTTTCTCTTTCTGGAGATCCTAGGTTAACGGCCTTGGCCTATGGTTTATTTCCTCTTTTAGGAAGACAACAACTGAGAACCTTCACACCTCGAGATATCCTCTATTTTGATGATGGGCCACTTTTTAGTCAAAAATTTCGCAATAGAGTTCATGACAAATTAAAAGAAAAACTTGCCTATGTTTGGGATAGAGCATTTTCTCTAGCGAACTCAATGGATCAAAGAAAAGAACAACTTAATGGAATCATGATGCCTCTAACCGTTTTATCAGATCTCCATATAGATAAAACTGGTGACAGTTATTATAATTTTAGTTTATACCTTCCAGGGCTTGTTAATATTGATCGTAAAAATAAAGACGGTAAATTAAGTAATAATCCCATGGATTGGAAGTTAGTTCCGGGACTTGAACAAAAGCTTGAGAGGCCTATTAAAGGTCTGGCCCAGATCATTGAAAAAATTAGTTATCTAAATGATATTCCGGAAGAAACAAAAATTGAGGCTATTAAGGATAACTTGATAGGTCTTCACTTTTCTAAAAATCTGAGAAAACCTGACGAGCTTGAGATGAGTATAGAATTTGGGCAAATACCTTCTAAGGCCCAACTTTCAGAGATATTTGAAAAAGAAGATAAAAAAGAAAAAAAGCTTCGAATCTTCCCAATTAATCTCAAAAAACGAAAGGGCGCCTTAAAAGTAGAAGGACATATCAACCTGGCAGCGGGAAATTTAGTTAATAAATATCTGAATAAATTTCACCTGCAGGCCTGGATTCACAAATTAACTTTCGATCTTAAAAGACCCAAGAAATATAAAACTTGGGCCGAGCGTTTTGAAAAGAATCCGACTTATGAATTAGTTAATAACATCAAAAAAACGATCCTCTCTGTAAGGTTAAAAAAAGGGGCAAACAGTAGCTTTCATAAGTTTGTTTTAACCGGAATGGGCTTTACCTGTAAGGAAGGTCATAAGTTTATGAAAGAAGAAAACATTCCAGTACTTAAAAATTATAAATATACCTGCGTTGCTGATTTTTCTAACTCTAAAGAATTTAACTCAAAATTCTTTTCTCCTTTTGGTAAACCAATGATCAGAAAGTTAATCGGCCAGGCAGCTTATATGGAGATGGCACATCTAGTTAAAGATCTCGATAAAATCCCCATGCCTGATCTTCAAATGGAAAATGCTCTAGCGGCGGAAGTTTTTAAGTTGCTTAAAAAGAATCAAGTTATTCTTGAGATTTTAAACCAACTCCCAGGTGGATTAACGACTCATCTTGAAGGCCCCTAGAGTATTATTCACTCTCAAGGTAGAAAAGGTTAATTTCACTAATTAGCTTTTCTTTTGCCCGGCCATCACTTCCAAATCCTATCTCTCTGACAGAACTGCTCTGAAAGTCTTTTAGATAAGAGCTTAGATTAAGGCCCCTTAGTTTATCTTCAGTCAAAATTTTAGAATCAAGCTTCTTCTGTGCTTCCTGGGCATTATGAAATTGTTCATTTTTTTGAGCAATTTTAAGTGGAATAAAAATACTTCTTTTTCCCAGGGCCATAAGTTCTGAAACAGTTCCCGCGCCAGATCTTGAAACCACAATACTAGCAGCTTTGAAATAGCTAATTATGTCATCTCTAATAAATGAGACCGGGTGATAATTTTCACTTTCAAGCTTGGAATACTCTCCAATAAATTTCTTCCCTACTTGATGAACAATGAAATATTCTTTTGTCAGCTCTGATAAATTTTCTCTAATCAGATTATTAATCAAAAGTGAGCCATTCCCCCCACCAGTAATAAAAAGAATAGGCCTTTTAATATTTTTAATTTCAACACCTCTTACAGAGAATGTTGAAGTCATCGGTAAAAAGCACTCATCTCTTAGGGGATACCCACTAAAATATGTCTTTTCAATAGGAAAATAACCTTTAGATTCTTTAAAGCTTATAAATATTTTGGAGGCCAGTTTAGAAGCAATTTTATTGGCCAGACCTACTCTACTGGTTTGTTCATGAATATAAATAGTTTTGCCGAGAAGCTTTGCTGCTACGACCACTGGAATCGAAACAAATCCTCCAGTGGAAAAAATCAAGGTGTCATCTTTATTAAATCTTAGGAGTAAAAAAAAGGATTGAATCACTCCTAATCCTACTTTAAAAATATCGAAAAAATTTTCCAGACTAAAATATCTTCTAAGCTTACCAGTTAGTATTGAAAAATAAGGAATTGAAATTTCAGAGATGATCTCTTTTTCAATTCCAGATCCACCAACATAAAAAATGTTGTAATCACCACTAACCTGTAAGGCCTTTATAAGAGTCACCGCTGGCATTACATGCCCTCCGGACCCTCCACCTGTAAATATGATATTTTTTTTCAAAGACACCTCACCATCATGCCTTATTAAACAGGAAATTTAAATGCATTCAAAAATATTACAACCTACTGAATTTGCTAGGTTATCTTCATTTTTTAGAACCTATATGGTCGGTTAAGAAGTTTTTGTGCTCTAATTTTTCTAAAATCTCTCACTAGAAAAAAAGAAACTATGAGATATATCAAATTTCTCAATATTACGGGGTCTGACTCATCGATGTAATAAGCTTTAGAAAACATGGCCAGAATAGGCCAAAGCCAGGGAGTGATTAATACTCCCATATAGGGAAGTCCTAAAATTAAAAGGGACAGTAGATACCAGGGATGGAGCGTAGGCATTAATGCTAGAAGTCCCTGAAAAATTAATAATGCTGACATTAAAGTGCTAATCTCATTCTTACGCTGCAAATTTAAAATGAATAATCCCCAGATTCCTCCTAAGACGACACAGATATATTTTGCCACCTGAAAGGAAAAAAGATCACTGAGCCAGCGGTTTAAAAAACCAAAAAAATACCAGTGCTCACCATAAATCATAAGAGATTTAAAAAGATTTCCATCAGAGCCCCTAGCATAGATAAAAATAAAAAAGACCAATATTGATACAAAAACTGCGAGGTTTGAAAATGATCTGACTAGGCCCCATTTCTTGGCCCATTTAAGGAGTAGAGCTGGGTAAAGTATGAGTGGAATAATTTTAATAAGAGTTCCTAGCGCTGCTGTAATATTTTTTCTAGTTTCTTGGGGTTTAAAAAACATGATGGCAAAGATGGGAATAAGTAAAATATCAATATGAGCATTCCCTGCACCAAGAATTAAAAATAGAGGATGAAAAACTAGCAGTTCTACTCTTCTTTTTTTAAGCAGATAAATAGAAAATACAATGGATAAGGCCACTAGAAATTTCAGTCCAAGGGTCACTTGCCAGATTTGCGTAATATAAAGCTCTGGTGCCCATTCCCACCCTAAATACCCATACCAAAAATAAGGATTTAGATAACTTGATATTTGAAACAGAAGTTGGGCCACTGGAGGATAGACTGAAGGAAGAACTGCATAGTTAATATTTTGCGCCCATATAATCTCTTTAAAAAAAGGCAGTTCTTTTGGGGCATACTTATAAGGATTTATTCCCTGAGCGGAGATGAGTCCATCCCACACATAACGGAGCTGATCCGTTTCCATAAGAATCGGTGTCAGTAGAGTAAAGAGAAATAAAAAAGATGCTGTGATTTTCCAGTTGAGTCTCTCTTTTGTTTTAAGAAGAAAAAAGTAAAGTATGCCTAGAATGGTAATTAAAGCAAGATAGCTTACGATAGCAACTTTATTGGAATAAAAAGCATAGAGGTAGTTAACACCCCAAATACCGATAAAAGAAATACTTAATATTAAGACTGATTTCATAAAAAAAGGGCCCCACCAGGCCCTATTTAATTTAATCTATTGGAAAGGACAAGGCCTCAACTTCTTTACCGAAAATGGTTCCTGAAATTATTTGTCTATTGGCCTCTTTGATTAGAAATGTGCCTTCAGATCTTGAACCGATAGGTTTTCCATTCTTATTTGCCTTTTTAATAGATACTTTTAGAGGAAGATTTCCATCCTGTGGAGCATAGGCCACATAATATTTTTTTCTTGTTCTTGATCCCACTTTCTTATTTAGAATAATTTGTAAATCAAGCATGGACTCAGTACCAGAACCAACTTTTTTTTCTTTTGCTTTAATGATCATTTTTCCTAGAGGATAAGCTTTATCTACATAAGAAAATCTCTCGGTATCAAGGTCAGTCCAAAGATCAATGTTTCCGCTAACCGCCATTGCTCCTAAAGTAAAAAGAATAGAAGTGCTGACAAGTAAATTCAGTATTGTTTTTCTCATAATAGTTCTCCTTTTTAAAAAAGAATAAGTTAATAGATTAACTTTGTCCAACATTTTATACGGCCGAGTGGGTTAACGTGGCCGTGAAGGAAATAGTTCCTCATAGTTTTTAATAGTTGCCACCCCCACTCTACGCCAAATACGTGAGCGATCCAACTCCTTAGGAGATCTTAGTCGACACGCGGCGAGAATTTCTACTACTGAGCGTATTGTTGCGTGGTGGTAGTTAGCGACCCTTTGATATTTTTCTTCCACTACAAGTCCCGCCTTAAGCCAAGGGTCCTGAGTGGTAATCCCGGTAGGACAGGTATTTTTATTGCAAAGAAGTGATTGAATACAGCCAAGAGATAGCATCATTCCTCTGGCGGAGTAACAAGCATCGGCGCCAATCGCCAAAGTTTTTATAAGCTGGAATCCGGTAAAGATTTTACCGGCGGAAATTAGCTTTATTTTTCCCTTTAAATTATATTTATTAAGGTAATCAGCGGTTAAAAGCAGCCCATCTCTTTTTGACATCCCTATGGAAGTACAAAACTCAAGCGGAGCAGCACCAGTCCCCCCCTCTCCTCCATCACAGGAGATAAAATCAGGAAGCATTCCAGTTCGCTGCATACTTTGGCATAGCTCTTCAAAGTCTTTTCTATGTCCCATACAAAATTTTATTCCGACTGGTTTTCCACCAGATAATTCTCGCAATTTTGCGATAAATTCCAGCAAGGTTTCAGGTGAGTTAAAGCTTGAATGAGAGGGGGGTGAGAAAATTGTTTTCCAGGGCCCTACTCCCCTAATAGCAGCAATTTCTGGGGTGTTTTTAATCCCCGGAAGAATCCCACCTTTACCTGGCTTAGCGCCTTGAGAGAGTTTTATCTCAATCATTTTCACACTATCGTGAGAGGCATTTTCTTTAAATCTCTCTTCATCAAAATGTCCATCTGCTGTTCGACAACCAAAATAGCCCGTACCAATTTGCCAGATTAGGTCTCCTCCATGCTTTAGATGATAAGGTGAGAGACCTCCTTCTCCGGTATTGTGAGCAAATCCTCCAACCTTGGCCCCTTTATTTAGAGATTCCACTGCCACATCACTTAAGGCACCAAAGCTCATGGCCGAAATATTAAATAAGCTTAAGTTGTAGGGTTTCTTGCATCTCTTTTCACCAACTTTTACATAGAGATCATCATGATTTACCTCTTCTTTAGTAAGTGGATACATGGAGTGCCCAATCCATTCGTAACCAGTAGCATTGACATCTACTTGAGTCCCAAAAGGCACTGTATCTAACTCATTTTTAGACCTTTGATAAACTATAGACCTAAATATTCTGCTTATAGGTGTGCCATCAGTATCTGATTCTACAAAATATTGATAAATTTTTGGTCGCCAATCCTCCATAAAATAACGGCCCATCCCCAGTAGAGGATAATTTCTTCTTATGGTGCTTTTTCTTTGGAAAAAATCTATGAGGCCTAAAATAATAAGCGGACCTATTATAATAAAGGACCAAATAAAATATTTACTGATTAGGCCTAGACCTAAGATAAGAGGGACTGAAATAAAACAGAAAATTAAAAATTGTTTTCTCATAGATGATCTTCCTTGAATCATCTAATTTTAAGAAATATTGTGGCCCTAAGGCCACTATTTTAACGAGATTTTTTTATTATTTTATCAAGTCCGGAAAGAATACCTCTATAAGAAGGAATAGTTTGTTTCCAGATAAAGTCTGGTCTTTTAAAAGAAAGCCACCTTCCACCGATGATTCGGCCAAAGCTTCCAAGCTCAAGAACATATTTATAAGTTACTTTTTTAAAGGCATTATTAGTCCAATTTTTCCGCCATCTCTGACTCACTTCAGTTATGTAGATAATTGTCGTTTTAACAGTAACTTCTTTTTTTGTTCCCCGTGCAGCGCCTCTAGATATACTCTTAGATTTACTTAATACTTTAGTCTTATAGGAGTAGATAGCGTGATTCCAAACTTCAGCATCCCTTGTGGCATCCATCACAAAACCGGTTTTTCTTTTTCCAATTTCATTAGCAAGAACAGTATGAAAAGCACCTGCGTTGGTATCTTGCCCACACTTAACAGAACCAATTAGGTTGTTGTATTTAGATCTTGAAATTACTCCATCTCTTAGTTCATTTCCAATTTTTTTAAAATCCAGGTTACATCTACTGCCTAAAAAGTTGGTCTTACTTCCTTTTTTATTCAGGTGCATATGATAGGTCATAAGCGCTTTGATATCAGCAGATCCAAATTCAATTTTATGCCCTTTGGCCCCTATAACAGTAATTGGTTTTGGATTTTTATATAAAAGAGTTGCTGGTGCCCAACCATGACAAAGTCCTTCCCATTCTGGAATATCATTTTTCGTATAAATTTTAGTTCTATCTCTCTCAAGGTTAGTTAGACTCCAGTTAGTATCTCCCCGGTAGAGGTCCCATTTCTCAGCTGGAGATAGTTGATAGATATCGCTATCTCTCGTTCCAATGCTTCTCAATTTATTTATGCGGTAGAAATATCTTTGTGAATCTTTAGAAACAGAATCATCGGCCCAACGATAAGTGATGCCACCTTTATAAGTTGGCCAATAATCGCCACTCCATGGACGTCTTTTAACTTTTCCTTCTTTAGGTAGAAACCAAAAACTAGTCTTATACTCTCTATCAAAATTGGCCGGACTATTCGCACGATTCCAATTTGCTGCCTGAGCGTTGATGGTTAAAAGTAAGCTAAAGATTAATGCAATCATTTTCATTCGTTGTCCCTTAAATTTAAATAGTTTAAAATCAAGGGATTTATATGTAATGAGACAAGGCGAGTCAACAGTCCGCGTAAAAACTTACTATAGATTTGCTCAATATTTCCAAGTAGTTATATCCATATAACTGATATTTAAGAAAATATTTATCAGATGTTCCTATCTTTGACCTTTAATATCATCAAACCTAATATTTTTAATTAAGAAATATCAACGCACCTCTATTAGAAGAGGTTTTTCTGTGAGAGCAAAATAAAAAGTCTAATCCTCATTCTTATTTTTTTATTACCACAACACTTTCAGCAAAACTTAAAGAAGTGGTGGAATGGGGGCCGTTTCAACCGCTGCTTTTTTAAAAAATTCCAATATAGAGATTGAAAGAAAAGCGCTTAGGTGGTTATGCTACGACTGTAAACCTCACTGGAAAAAACATTAAAAAAAGATACGATTCTTCCCTAAGGAGGTATAAAATCCTCTTTATATTCAATCACTTAACTGATTTTGTTTCAAATTTATCGACCTCTTTGATTTTAATAGTTCATAAAAAGGAATTAAACCTGTATTTAAGATAGGAAAAGAATTCAAATCTCTTTGATTTTTTTCCTAAATAGGAACATAAATAATTTTGAAATGAACACTTTAATAAAATGGAAAAATTCATTCTTTTCCCAATTCCTTAACAATAAAAATAAGGAAGAGCGGCTCTATCTCTATTTGACCCTCATAATCGGTGTCTTCACAGGACTTGTGGCGGTGGCCTTAAATAAATCCACCCATTATTTGACCCACTACCTTCAGACAGATCAACCCTTTACCCTAAAGTCCGTACTGTTGGGGGGGACCTTTATTTTTATATCTGGTTTTTTAACTACCAGATTTTTTAAATCTACCTCAGGGTCTGGAATTCCCGATGTTCGAGTTTCACTTGCCGTTCACCATGGAAGACTAAAGCTCAAAGATACCATCGCTAAATTTTTTACTACTATTTTGTCCCTTTCCTCAGGTTTTTCTCTCGGGCTAGAAGGACCAACCGTCCGAGTCAGTTCAGGTATCGGATCATTTATCGGGGAAAAATTAAATTTAAGTAAAAAGAAATTAAAATCCTTAGTGGCCGTGGCAGCTGCCGGAGGAATTGCGGCCGCCTTTAATACGCCCATTGCTGCCGTAATATTTACCCTAGAAGAAGTTGTGGGAGATTTAAATGCTAAGGCCCTAGGGCCCATCATCCTCTCTGCGGTTGTTGCCTCTGTAACTGCCTCATATTTTCTGGGAGACCAGGCCACTTTTGCCAAGCTGTCTTACACTCTCAATGACCACCGAGAATTTATTCTATACCTAACCGTGGGACTAATCGCCTCCGTTTTAGGCCCGCTTTGGATGAACTCGGTTTTATGGATGAGAAAATGTAATCATAAACTATTTAAAGGCCACAGACTTACCATCATAATGTTTACCTTTTTGCTAATGGCCGCCCTATCCCATTTAAATACAACGGTTTTGGGTAGTGGACACGATAAAATTGTTGAAGTTCTCCTTTCCATGGTTACCGATTGGAAAATCCTCCTAATACTGTTTATTTTAAAGTTTTTTGCTACCGCCATTTGTTATTCCTCTGGTGCCAGTGGCGGACTTTTTATGCCAACGCTTTTTATGGGTGCCACCTTAGGCGGTCTTATTGGGGCCATCGCAAAAATTCTTTTTCCTGAATTTGCCATAAATATTGGCGCCTATGCCCTCGTGGGAATGGGGGCATTTTTTGTCTCCGTTATCAGGGCACCATTTACTTCCATTATTATCGTTTTTGAAATGACTCGTAATTATAATATTATGCTTCCCCTGATGATTGCCAATATCACTTCTTATTTTTTCTCCAGTAAATTCACCCAGGGATCCATCTATGAAAAGATGTCTGAGGAAGATGGTGTTCATTTACCTTCAAGAGATGATGATGATTTGCTAGAAAATCTGTCAGTAGAAGAAGCAATGATAAAAGATGTAAAAATATTATCCTCCTCCATGCATGTTGGAGCGGCCATGAAACAAATTAAAAATTCTGAAATAACAGGTTATCCAGTTTTAAAACAAGGAAAATTACTAGGGATGATTTCCACTCGAGATATTGGGATGGCCTATACTAAAGAGCTAGGTGATGTTCCTCTTGAAAAGCTTTGTACCAAAGATATCATCACTGTTCACCCCGATCAATCTCTGCTTGTGGCCTTTCATCTTCTGAATAAATTTCAAATAAGCCGACTTCCGGTTATAAGTAGGCTCGATGATCATCATATGGTGGGACTCATCACGGCCGAAAATATCGTCAGCCTATTTGGTTTCCATATTCAGGAAGATTCCAAGAAACACCTGATTGACGAATATGAGATGGAATACAAAAAAAATCATCCTGAAACTACTACTATATAGTTTTGTGAAAATTTAAGATGGAGGATTTGAACCTCCACGCCGGATCTCTAGATCCTAAGAATTGTGGTGTAAACTTACGAATTATATAAAGGAACTTTTTGATTACAGTAGCTTAACTAACTTAACTCTTTGATCCATAGCTTGATTTCTTAATTTTACTCAATTTTCCCACGCCTGGAAAAACTCTATATATGTCTATTTGGCATATATGTCTTTTTGGCGTAATATATATTTTATGAACAAGGTTGTTTTTAATAAGGTCAAGAAAGACTTAAATAAGTTGCCTGATTATATTTTAAGAAAGCTACAAAAATGGGCCGAGCAAGTTGAAATATTTGGTCTAAGGGAAATTAAAAAAATTCCCGGTTATCATGATGAACCCTTAAGAGGGGAAAGAAAGGGCCAGAGATCAATCAGGCTTTCAAAAAGTTATCGAGCAATCTATGTGGAAGAAAATGATGGAACAATAGAACTTGTTATTATTTTAGAAGTAAACAAACATAAGTACTGAGGTGTTTTTATGAAAAATTATGGAACCAAAGAACTAAGACAGGATTTCGGAGAATTAACCTTTGGCCTTGCCTTAGAGTCTCATCGCCTAAGTGAAGAAATGACTCTTAGAGAGTTCTCCCAGATTCTCGGCATCTCTGTGCCAAGCCTTTCCGATTTAGAAAAAGGTAGACGGATTCCCTCTCCCAGTCGTGCCTTGGAAATCGCCCAAAAAATAGGAGAACCTGAAGCCTATTGGATTCAACTGGCCCTACAGGATAAATTTCGCGAGGAAGAAATCGATCTAATAGTAACCGTGGCCTAAAAAATTAATGTTAATGAGGGTTTGAGTGATGGAGGACTTGAACCTCCACGCCGAATCTCTAGATCCTAAGAATTGTAGTGTAAACTTACTAAAGGAGGAAATATGTAAGAGAACTTTTAGATTACAGTAACTTAACTCAACACTTTGATCCATAGCTTGATTTCTTAATTTTACTCAATTTTCCCACGCCTAATCCACGCCTAAAAAACCCTTTTTTTCCTTACTCTATTTTGGGATCAGAACCTTGAAATTGGACGCTAAAAAGAGGTCAAGGATTATGAAATCAGTAAAGCAGGAGCTGGGGGAGAAAAATGGGGTCACAAACATCGGCCTATACTACCCGCACTTGGGCATACCCTTTACTAACTTTTAAATCTTGCTTATTTGTTGCGTAAATCTTCCATCATTTTATCGAATTTCATTTTCTGAACTTTTTTTCCCTTGGAATCTTTGTGGCCATTTTTTGCCTTAAAATAATCCATTCCATATATTGAGCTTGCCAAAGCATTTGCGTCTATCCAAACTCCTGATTCTCTTCCTTTTCCATCTCTTTTGCATTCCCAACTACTATTATATGTATTGCATCCAGTAAATCCCCAAGTATTACGAAGTAAATATTGGCAACTTCCGGCCCTCATTCTCTGCCCAATTATAATGCTGGCATGATTACCACACCTTCCCGGATTGGCCCTGTCTCCTGAAGGAATACCTTTAAAACTTGTTCCTTTGCTAAGAACTATTGAACAGTAAGAAATTCCAAGTCCAGTTGAATTTATTTTATTAAGTTCATTACTTATTATATTCATAATATCTTGATTTGAATGATATTTTTTAAACCTCAAGTGAGTTGGCCTCGGTAAATAAAATTTTATTCGATTTTCAGGTTTATTACATTTGGAAAAAACTTTATCTAAAAAGCCAACATAATCTTTCGATAGTAAAAATTTACTGATAAGTTTTTCTAGAGATTTCTTGTTTATATTCTCAATTAAGATTGGTGAAGTTCTAGCATATTTGGAGTAAGAGTAATCCTCCCAAATGCTGTCTATGGTTTCTCGATATTCTATATTCTTTATTTTAGAGACCAATCTATTTACCATTGCTCCTAATGATAGATTCTCCGTATCTTTTAAAAATTCGGCCTCAACATTAAATATTTCAAAAAAATGTGTCGTAAGAAAATAAAATTCACGAGTTGAGAGTTTGATCTTCTCATTATTTAAGAATCTATTAATACTTGATTGAATTACAGAATCTTTACAATAGCCATATCTCCGCCCTGCTTCCAGAATATCAGATGTACGACCTGAAGATATAGTATCATCTTTCATTAAGGCACCTATTCTACCTCTAGTTTTTCTATTTATTCGGGACTTCATTCCTAAATATACAGCATTACCCAAAAAGGGTTTATTTATTTTAAAAAAGTCTCTTTGGTTACCGTGGTAACGATTATAAAAGTCAATCAGTTGTATTCCAGCATAAGCATAACATATACCGATTGGACCTTGTGAATACTGAGGCATAGTACTTTGTTTTAATGACCATCTATTTTTTTTAATCAGGTTTTTGTATTTACAATTCCCTCTTAAAACTTCATTAAAGCTTGCACGTACGTAAAGGTTATCTACATTATGATTATTTTCTAAAATACGATTGTCAATTCCTTGGTACCTATGAATATTACCAATATAACGTCCTTTCATGCCTTTAATTAAAGACCCTTTATAATAAAATTGGGATTTTTTGATAAATACAAAATCACGCTCATTTAAAGATCGAACATCTTCTATTTTTCTATAGATCCTAATATCATCAAAATGTACTTTTAATGTACGCTTTGAAGTCTGAACAATAAAAATATCTTTATTCTCGATTTTTTTTATTCTTGCCAATTCATAAGCATTAAATTGATGGTTCTTTAAGTTCTTTTGAAAGCTATATCCAATTGGAATAAGAATTTGTTTACTATCTAAAAATTTTTCAAACAAGTCATTGCCATTAGCTCTTGTAAGGAAACACAGTAAACTGAAAAAAACAAAACCTTTCATGCTGTACCTAAATTAATAGAATATAATATTGGCTTTTCAATTAACTCAATTTTTAATAAAAACATTCACTTTATTTTGCATTGGACTTATCTTTCATTTTTTTTAATAACCTTTTATATTCAATCATATTTTTTATATTATCAAGGCTATTGTCTTTTTCCATACGCTTGTAACGATTAAAACCAAGTTCTTGTGCTCTTTTAAGTGATTTAATGGAACTTTGTTTTTTTCCTTGAATTGAGTAAACACATGCAAGATTATAGCATCCGGAAACTAGTCCCTTATCACATGGGCCCTTTAGATATTGAATGGCCTTATCAAAGTTTTTACGGTCACTAAAATTTTTAACTAATTGGGAGCAATAATTAGGGTGAATATCACAAGCGGCCTTAAAATAAGTCATTGCCTTCTTAGTCATCATTCCCTTTTTCATGTATTCCTCACCTAACATATAGCAAGAAAAGCCATGCTTTAACCTACAGGCCCTCTTGTGATAATATTTATTTTTGTTAAGGCTATTTTGAAAACCAAGGTAAGAACAAGCAGTTGCCTCTCTTAAGTTACAGGCCTTAATCAAATATTTTTCTCCTACAACACTTTGTTTCAGAGAGTTGTGATGTTGTGCCAAATACATACAAGAGTTTGCTTCTTTATTTTTACACCCTATCTTCAATAATCTAAACCCTTCAGCAAGGTTTCCTGTGTTCAATAAATATCTACCAGAATTAAGACATGACTCATCTACACCTTTTGAGCATTCTTTTTTAAGCTTATTGATTAAACTTGAAGATATTTTTATTTTATTGGTGAATACAGGTACTCTTTTTGTATATGCATCACAGATACGAATATCATAAGTTTCACCTTTAACTTTCCTAGTATGAAAATTGATTATTGGATTTTTAAATGAAACTACTTTCATGCTACAATTTTTCAAAGTTTCAGCTTGTATTGTTAATAAATCTACCTTGGTATTTAAAATTAACGGAGAGACATCTTCCGCTAAAGAACCGTTTGATCTAGCATCGTCATGTTCAATATTTGAACATGATGATATCAAAAAAATATACATCAATAATAATTTCATATTTCACCCAGTTTATTAAAATAATTTTTCACCAGTAACGTCGCCTATTCCTTCTTCTAAAATTAGGCGGGCACTCTAGCTTTAGTTTTTCACAGGCCCAAGTGAGGTGGGCCATCTCACATAACTCTAGGAATTTTTCACATTGCGGGAAACTCCAATCTTCATATGGTTGCCCAGGAATTTCAGGCAATGGCTGGCAATAAGCTTTCCCTTTAACATCGCCCTTTTTTAGAATGTGTTTGTTACCACGAAGAATTAAAACACCTACACTACCTTTATTTATTTCAAGAACACCCCGAAACCTTTTCTTTTTTCCCCCTTCAACCTTAGTATTAACTATTACTCTACATGTTTGAACTTTGCCCGTTTGGTTTTTCACCTGACAAGCTAGATTAGTTTTTGGTCCTGATTGATTTTTATTATAAGCAAATGGTGTACATACAGTATTTGCAATAGCTGAGTTGACCATTATCAGTAGAGTTAAAAGGAAAAAAATGTCTGAATAGTTTTTAGTATCATTAATTTACCACCCGTAAAAATTCGTTCCCTTTAATTAGAGATAAAAAAGAATGCTTAAATGGTATCATGAGCTTGCTCACTGAGTCAAAATCAAACCAATAACTGCTTCACATTGAACACAACCAACATTTCCTATTTACCCTCCCCCAATAAATGAACTGGCTCCGTTGATGAATTAATTCATTCTGAATATCGGATTTAAGCATAGGAAGTTCAATAATTATAAGAAACATAGAAAAATATGAAGTGATGTATTTGTGTAAAAAACAATACCAATTATTTATTTTTTAAATGGCCCTTATTTAAAAATGCCTTTGTTTATAAAAGAAAATCATCATTCATAGTATAATTAAGGGTGGAGATATCTACGATCTTAAGGTGCTTCTTGGACATGCCTCGGTTGAAACAACAATGAGGTATGCTCACCTTTCTCCGGGACATTTACAGGAGCAGGCAAAGCTCGTGACTTTTACGCCCTCCACTCCTGGTGAGGTTTTATCTTTTTCCGAATTAGAATCCACGCCTAATCCACGCCCGGAAGGCAAAAGTGCAGTTGGTATCTAGCGTTTTTTTCAAGATCAAACTCTGAAATTCAATGTTGATGGGGTTTTTGTGATGGTGCCCAGGAGAGGACTTGAACCTCCACGCCGCGAAGCACTAGATCCTAAGTCTAGCGTGTCTACCAATTTCACCACCTGGGCATGAGAGATGTTTTACTTATATTTGGATTAGCTGACAAGTAATTATTGTCCCTTTTCTATTGGGTTGTAACATTTAAAGTCATGAGTCCCTGAAAGACTCGTAATTCCTGGATATTCTACTTTGCATTCTTCCGTACACTTCCAACAACGAGGGTGGAAATGACAGCCTGAAGGAGGGTTCATAGGAGATGGGATATCACCTTCAAGTAGAATTCTCTCACTTTTTCTCGCCGGATCCGGAATGGGAATGGCAGAAAATAGGGCCTTGGTATAAGGATGCTTGGAATTACCATAGAGTTCAGCTGCTGCTGCAGTTTCAACTACGTTTCCAAGATACATTACGGCAACTTTGGTCGAAATATATTCAACCACTTTAAGATCGTGAGCGATAAAGAGATAGGTTAGCCCTAGATCTTTTTGCAGATCCATTAAAAGGTTTACCACCTGTGCCTGAACGGAGACATCAAGTGCTGAAACCGGCTCGTCACAGACGATAAATTCCGGTTGAACCGCAAGAGCTCTGGCAATGCAAATTCGCTGTCTCTGCCCTCCAGAAAATTCATGGGGGTATTTATTTAAAGTATCTTTTGGTAGTTGAACTTGATCTAAAAGTTCATAGAGTCTCTTTCTACGTTCTTCTTTACCACGAAAGAGTTTATGAATATCTAGAGGCTCAGAGAGGATTCCTCCAATCGTCATCCGAGGATTTAAGGAGGCGTAGGGATCCTGAAAAATGATCTGCATTTTTCGTCTCATGACCCGCATTTCATCAGAGTTCATGGCAGTTATATCTTTTCCATTGAAAATAACCTGACCTGAAGTTGGTTCGATAAGTCTTAGGATGGATCTCCCCAGTGTGGTTTTTCCACAGCCGGACTCTCCAACTAGCCCTAGAGTCTCTCCCCTATTGATTTTAAAGCTCACATTATTAACGGCATTTACTGCGGCCACTTCTCGACCTAAGATTCCACCTCTAATGGGAAATCTTTTATGTAAGTTTTTAACTTCAAGTAATACTTCTGACACTACTAACTCCTACTTTAAGGGATTGAAACAGGCCGCTTGGTGACCTGGGGCCTGTTCTTCTAACAGGGGCGGCCCTTTTTTCCCTCTACATTCATCAATTGCTTCAGGACATCTGTCTTGAAAACTACAACCTTTTGGTAAATCAAAAAGTGAGGGAACCATACCCTCAATAGTTTTAAGTCTTGCTTTTGTTTCATCTTCTGTTGAATCAAAGGATGGAATAGATTCCATTAGCCCTTTAGTATAAGGATGAAAGGGGTGCTTAAAAACCGTTGAAACATCTGATGCCTCAACAATTCTGCCACAATACATAACCGCAACGTCATCACACATTTCAGCGACAACTCCAAGGTCATGGGTGATAAAGATAATTCCCATTCCCAATTTTTCTTTAAGCTTATTCATAAGCTCTAAGATTTGTGCTTGAATGGTAACATCAAGTGCTGTGGTTGGCTCATCAGCGATCAGGATATCTGGTTCACAGGCAAGCGCCATGGCGATCATAACCCTTTGTCTCATCCCACCGGAAAGTTGATGAGGATACTCCTTAATTCTTTTTTCCGGCGCGGGAATTCCGACCAGATCAAGCATATTAATTGCTTTATTTTTTTTCTCTTCTTTGGAAAGATGTGATTGATGGAGATCTAACACTTCTATGATCTGATTACCGACCGTAAAAACTGGATTTAGAGAAGTCATAGGTTCTTGAAAGATCATAGCAATCTTATTTCCCCGAATGGTTCTCATATCACCAAGTGACATATCTAAAAGGTTTTTCCCCTTAAATTTTATATATCCATTAATGATTTTTCCAGGAGGATCCGGAATCAACCTCATAATCGAAAGAGCTGTAACAGATTTTCCTGAACCTGATTCTCCAACAATTCCCAGAGTTTTACCTTTATAAACATCAAGGTCCACTCCTTTCACTGCGGTAATAGGCCCTCGATCAGTATTAAACTGAACTTGAAGGTTTCTAATCTCTAATAATTTTTCTTCACTCATCCTACTTACCCTTAAGTTTAGGATCTAGGGCATCTCTAAGAGCATCCCCTAAAATATTAAAGGCCAAAACAACTAAGGCCATAGCAAATGTGGCCGCTCCTAGCTGCCACCAAACTCCTCTGGCCAGTTCTAACTTAGCATCATCAATCATAATTCCCCAACTAGGTCTGCCTTGAACTCCAAGGCCTAAGTAGGAGAGAATGACTTCTGACTTAATTGCTATTTGAAACTGTAACGAGAAGCTAATAATCATTATATGTGTAACATTTGGTAAAATATGTTTCACTAGTTTTCTATAATTTCCTCCACCGATGGCAGAAGCGGCATGGACATATTCTCGATCCTTATGCCTTATAACCTCCCCTCTTATTAAACGACAAAGGCTAACCCAGCCAGTAAGGCCCAAAGCAAGAATTACTGCCTTAAGTCCTTTTCCAGAGATAAAGGTAATGGCCACAAGAAGCATAATATTAGGGATAGAGGTAAAGGTGGTGTAAAACCAAACAATAAATTCATCTACGCGACCACCGAAATAGCCAGCGATTGAACCGAGCGTAACACCAATTACAAGCGAGAGTAATGAAGCAATAAACCCGACAGAGATTGCTACTTCCGTACCCTTAATAGTTTTAGCTAAAACACTACGTCCAAACATATCTAAACCAAACCAATGATCTAGCGAAGGTGCTCCATAAGAAGGTCCTACTTCCGCGGCCCAATCGGAGACAATAATTCCAGTTGCTGAAAGAACTGCCATTGCCATGTAAACAAAAATAATGATCATGGCCACAACGGCCATTTTATCTCGCAGAAGTGTTTCCCATGCGTGTTGCCAAAGTGATTTTGATTGTTGCTCAGTGGCCATCTATTTCAACCTCACTCTTGGATCTACTAAGGTGTAGCAGATGTCGGTAATAACACTAAAAATAATATAGGCAACCGAGGTTAAAATAGTCATGGCCTTAATAACTGGAAAGTCAGATGCATTAACCGCATTTAAGGTCATGGCACCAAGTCCTGGTATGGAGAAAAAACTCTCAAGGAGTAGCGCTCCTAAAATTAAAAATGGAATAGCGATAATAAGGTAAGTAATAATTGGAATCATGGCATTTTTAAGAACATGCTTAAAAAGAATTAAACTTTCCCCAAGACCTTTAGCACGAGCAGTTCTCACATAGTCCTGATAAATTTCATCTAAAAGAATAGTTCGATAGAACCTAACATCAGGTCCAAGTCCTAAAATAATCCAGATTATGCCCGGTAAGATAACATAAGGAACAAAATCAGGAAATCCATACTCATATCCAGAGATTTCAAACAGACCTAGTTTGTAACCAAAAAACCACTGGCCAAAAAGGATATAGGCCAAAGAAGAGATGCTCATCATGGAAACACAGCCAAAAATTGCAATTTTATCCAAGATTTTTCCTCTATAAAAAGCAACAAACAATGAGATTGTAATGGATATCACAAACGAGAGAATAAAGGCCGGAAGTGATAAAGTTAGTGAAGGTATCGCGCCCTGTTTAATCATGGTCAAGATTTCTTGTTTGGTGGACCAAGATCTACCAAAATCAAAAGTAAAGGCCGATTTTACAATATCTAAATATTGAATGAACCAAGGCCTATCAAGACC
This sequence comes from Campylobacterota bacterium, assembly GCA_003650125.1. Lineage (GTDB taxonomy): Bacteria > Bdellovibrionota > Bacteriovoracia > Bacteriovoracales > Bacteriovoracaceae > SMWT01. The sequence continues at coordinate 58,615 of QNFX01000002.1, read as the reverse complement.
TAACTCACGTCTAAGCTCTTCCATTTGCTGAACGCTCGCATGCTTCCCAAGCATTATAAGAGTAGGATCCGGTGATACAACGGAGAAGAGAAAAAAGACTATGGCACACACCCCAAGTAATACTGGGATGATATACAGGAGTCTTCTAAGGGTATAGACGTACAAATTCACTTTATGCCTTTTTTAGAGCTTTTTAAGAATCTCAGCTTTTTTCTTTAAGTCAATATTTAAATATTGAGCAGATCCTTGGTCAAAATCAGAGGCAACATAATTTTTTAAGAAACCATGACGTAAAATAAAGTTTTGCCGATGCACTCCAAAAATCCAAGGTACTTGTTCAGCAGCGATACGATACATCTTCTCATAAAGAGCAGTTCTCTCAGGTGAATCCTGCATCAAAGAAGATACTTCAAACAGTCGATTAAACTCGGGGTTATCGTATCCTGAACCATTTGCACCTGGTGCTCGGTTAGGTCCATAGAGAAGTTGTAGGAAATTTTCTGCATCAGGATAATCAGCTCCCCATGCAATTCCAAAAACTTGAACTTTTCTTTTGGTGATTTTTTCTTGTAGTTGCGGCCATGGGTTAGTTACCACTTTTATTTTAATTCCAATTTTGGCCATTTGTTTTTTAAAAAACTCTCCCATCTGTCTATTAACAGTTGCTGAGGAAGTGTCATAAATAATCTCTGGCAGTCCTACTCCATTTTCATAGCCGGCCTTGGCCAACATCTTTTTGCCCTCTTCAACTTTTGGTCCTACATATGGGTTGGTATAACTTGGCATGTATCCGGAAATACCGGGAGGAACAAGAGACTGGGCGACCATCGCCAAATCATTATTGAATAATTTGTTAAAAGCATGGGGATCATAGGCCAAAGACATTGCTCTTCTTAAATAAATATTTTTAAAAAGTGGATCATCATGGTTAAAGGCAATATAAGTAACATCTAATGCTACATTTTTGATTAAAGTAATTCCTTTTTTGGCCATGTCATCAGTTAGACTCCTATCGGGAGTTACCGCTGCTTCAAAGTTGTCTTTAGGAATTCCAATAACATCAATTCTTCCTTTCCCAAAATTCAACCAACGAGGTTGCTGCTCTTTCATAATATTGACAACAACTTTTTCGACTAAGGGAAGTTTCTTTCCTGCGTCCGCTAGATAGTATGGAGTGTTAAATTCTTCACTGACATCAGTTGGATAGTACTTGTCTCTAAACTTGGGATTTTTAATATAGATGATTTTATTACTCTGAGTAAAAACAGGAAGTATAAAAGCTCCTGTTCCAACTGGATGGTTTAAAAACTCTTTCCCATATTTTGCAACAACTTCTTTTGATACTGCATAAGTAAAAGGCATCGCTAAAGCATAAAGGAACTGAGGAAAGCTTTTTTTAAGTTTAAATTGAAGGGTATATTTATCTAATGCTTTAACTCCTGCAACCGCTTCAGTATAATCTACCTTATCTTTTTCAGCATATTTTTTTCTCCAATCATCAAGACCTAATAGTTTTCCTTGTAAAAGCCACCAACCAAGAGATTGCAGCTTAGGATCGGCCAGCCTTTTAATTGAATAGACAAAATCTGCAGCTACCAGCTCCCGTCCAATCCCTCCATGAAAGGCAGCATCGTCATGAAAGAGAACACCTTTTTTAATTTTAAAAGTATAAGTAAGCCCATCTTTAGAAACTGTTGGCATTTTATCTGCTAGGTTTGGAACTAAAGTATAGGGTCTTTTTAGATAATGGTATTGTAAGAGTCCTTCATAAACTCTTGCGACTTCGTTTGAAGAATACATATCGTTGGCATAGATGGGGTCCATACCTTTAATTTCTGCGGTAACCGAAAGGTTTAAAACTTTTTCATTTAGGTCTATCTTTTTAGTACAAGAAAAACCTAAAAGTGCCGCAAGAATAATTAAAATTCTCATTATTATTTCCTTTTAAAATTGACTAGGCATGTATATCTAAAAAATCTTTAGATTTCCATTAATAATGACCCTTAAGCAGTGGTGATAGGGGAAAAGTCAGAAAAATGTGATATTTCTCTGACCTCCAGGGTCATTTAGGCACCTATTTCTGATAACAGGCATTTAAAAATAGTATCATTTCCAATGGATTTCTTTTGATTCCAATATCCTTTTCATTCTGCACAAAAAATCGCATGCGGTTAAAATATTTTTCCTTCGAAAAGGCCGCTAGATGAAAAACATAATTATTGAAAAGGGGGAATTTGAGGAAGAACTTTCCATTTCTTGAGCTCCAAGTCATTTTGATATCTTGATAAGAGCATTCGCTACCTAAACACTGCCAAAAACTTTCTCCCCCACCTCTAAAATCTTCATGAGTTTTAATGATTAGGCCCAAACGATGGAAAAACTCCCTTAAAACTTTGCGGTAGTGCTCGGATAGTTTTTCATTTTGTAACAGCTTATCTAAGAAGTGACTTTCCAATGGGCCTTTAAAGGTCTGGCCATAATCTAATTTAATTAATTTTTCCCCTATGGCCGGGTAGTGAAAGGCCAAGGCCCATTCTTTTTTCTCAGGAGTTGTCATAGATTCATAATCAAAGAGATGACGACCTGATAAAAAGGAAATTCTTCCGTGTCCTTCCCCTGAAAGACAAAGATTTTTAAATTGAGAAGATAATGTATCTGGAGTCTTCCTCACACTTGATGAAGCACAGGATAAGAGAAAAATTAAACCTATTTGAGAGAGGCGGGTAAGCGTCTTTTGATATCGGCGACTCTGACCTTTTCCAGATTTTTCATTGCTTGGAGAACTGCCATTCGCTCGTGATCTTGTTTGCAATTTTTAAGGGCCTCCGAAAAATATTTCTCTGCCATGCGGTAGCGTTTTAAATCTTGGTAGATTATTGCTAGATGTTTGGTAATTACTACATCAGATTTTTCTCTTTGCCATGCCTTTTTTAGCTCAACCAAGGCCTTTTGGAGATCTCCCATTTTATAGTAATACCAACCTAGAGAATCTCTTATATATCCATCATTTGGTTTTAAGCTCACGGCCTTTTTTAAGAGTCTAAGCGCCTCATCCAACTCTATATCCTTTTCTATATAAGAGTAGGCCAAAAAGTTTAAGGCATGGGGGTTATTGGGATTTTTTGCCAATATTCCTTCCAGAATTTCCCTTGCCTCTTCAAAACGATTATCTTTATCGAGTAGAGATGCCAAATAATACTCATGCTCTTCTTTAAATTTAGCATTACTCTTGAGATCTTTCATCAAAACAACTGCTTTGTTAAAGTCTTGAGTATTTTCATAAAGGCCAACCAAGACAATTTTAAGATCAAATGCCACTATGGGATATTTAAGTGACCTCTCCTCTACAAATCTAATAAGTTTATCAGCAAACTCTTTATTTATTTTGCCGTCTTGAGTATAGGATTTTCCATTATAAATTTTGGCAATTTGAACTTGAGCATCTTTAAAAAGTGCTCCAGAGTCAGGAATCATTAGATAATATTCAACTGACGTATCAAGCTTTTCAACTTGCTGGTAAAGTGAAGCTAGGTAATATAAAATCTTTTCAGAATCAGGAACTATTTCTAATATCTCACTAAAAACACCTATGGAATCCTCATATCTTTTAGCATCACTATAAAGGATTCCTAGCCTAACTTTTAAGTTTAAATTTTCCTGATCAAGGCTGGATAACTTCTCAACATAGGGAATCACTTCAGGTTTCGCCCCTTGAGAAAAGAATCCTTTCACTAGGGCGGAGAGGACTGAAAAATTATCTGGATTTTTTTCCAAAAACTTTTTGTATATCCTTTCTGCTTTTTTTTGTTTCTCACCACTCTCGTAGAGCCTTCCCAATTCAAGTGCCGCATCTTGAAAACTTTCGTCTATCTTAAGCGCTCTCTTAAAATGTTTTACTGCCTGTTTTCTCTTTTTTTGCTCTAAAACAAATTTACCTCGAAAGAAAGCAAATATGGCCTTTTTATCTTTCTTTTCACAATCCCTGAGAGTCTTTTCGGCCTTAGAATAGTTTTTTTCTTCAGCATAAAAACGACCTAAAAAGATACAGGCCTCTGAGTTATTATTATTTTTAACTAGATATCTATAAATCTCCTTGGCCTTTTCCTTTTCTCCCGTTGAAACATAAAGACCTGCCAGTACCATCGTCAGATTTTCATCCTTATTGGCACCATTTTTTTTATCTATTTTTTCCAGAACTGTTTTTGCCTTGACCAATTTTCCTGCTCTGATTAGATCCACTGCATATTTTTTATTGATAAAGGAATTATCACTTTTTATAAGCAGAATTTTTTCCCAGTAAAAAAGAGCTGACTTAATATCTCCCCTAATGGATGCGTGAGAGGCCTTAAGATACATGTCATCAATTACAAATCTCTCCATCTCACCACCTTTTCCCTTGATGGCCTTAATCAACTGGTCAAACCTTTCTTCAATATTAATTTTCACTTCCTCTTTGGGAGCAGTTTTTTTCTTCTTGGTTGAAGAGCAGCTAATTAAAAAAGTGCTGAGAATTAAAAGATGGATAGTAAATTTCATTAAATGCCTTCCTGACCTTGATGAGTTATCTTCCTGACAACCTCTCTATTCGTGAAAATTGTTAGGAAAAATTAATATTTTCCAAGACCTCGAATTTAGCGTACTCATGGTAGTATTTTCCTTGTCTAACCACTTGATTTTATTAAGCTAATTAACTTTAGATCGACGGCTAAAATGAGCTCATTTTTTGCTCAGATATTTCAAAAAAGAACTAACCTCGTTTATTTGACACTTGAGTTAATTGAATTGTTGACATGAACCCTAAAAAATTGCTATTTCAGTTATCAAGAATCTTTAAGAGCAAAGCATCAAGGGCCTTAAAGACCATAAGCACTTGATTTTACATAATCTAATCCAGTGCTGATGTGCGGCAAGAAACTTTTACACGAGCCGTCGTAAACTGATGATTTAGTGATATAAAAATTAAAAACATTCTAAGATAATTGGAAGTAAATTAGGGGAATAAATAATGAATGACGTTAGAATCATCAAAAGGTATCAAAACCGTAAACTTTATGACACTCACCAAAGCTGTTATGTAACTTTGGAAGAAATCGCCCAGATCGTTAGAGAAGGGAATGAGATTAAAGTAATTGATAACAAAACAAAAAATGACATCACTTACATGACACAGATTCAACTTCTTTTTGATCAAGAAAGAAAATCTACTAGAGAAGGTAATGTAGACCTACTTAAAAGAGTTATCAGATGTGTTGAAGGTACTTTTACTGGATACATCAAAGGCCTAGAAGGAACTGAGGAAACTCCAGTTGAAGAGTCTTTCCAAGCTTTTATGGGAAATAACTCAGAAATGGGTACTTCTTCAGTTGAAACACCAAGCACTTTAAACTAGTATAAATTAAATACTAACTTAACGTCTTTAGGTGGGTAATGTTGAACTCCCTAATAAAATTTATAAAATATCCACTGGCCGTCTTTATGATGGCCAGTTTTGTTTGTGCGCCTTCCTTCTCTAAAAACAAAATGGAACAAATGACTACCGGTGATAAATCGGGAGATCTTCCCAAACCTAAAAGAGCTAATGATGGTATTAATATCCATTCTGTAGGACTCGGTATTGGCCAGGCCTATATGAGCGGAGATTTTGAGAGCAGCGGCTCTAGTAACCTCTCTTGGGATATTCTTTACAATTACTCTGCCAGCCATTCTTTTGACCTTTTAATAGACTTACATGCCAACTCTTATGGCCAGGATATCCATGAAGTATCGCTATTTGGATTGGCCGCGTCCTTAAAAGGAAAGTTTTTTCACTTTGATAGTTTTATTCCCTTTGCTTTAGGGGGAATGGGAATGTACGCCCCAAAAATTACCTCAAACTATTCTACTGGAGTCTATGAGTCTGATAGAAATATTGTTTTTGGGCTCAATTTTGGAGCAGGACTTGATCTTAGGTTAAATCGTCACTTTACAGTAGGAGGACTATTTCAATTTCATAATCCTTTTGATGTAACATCAGATAATGGTGACGAAATTGAAGGGTCCTATTACAAACTATTATTCACAAGCTTTTACTCTTTCTAAGCATGCATAAAAGACTTTATATCATTACAGGCAAGGGTGGTGTCGGAAAAACGATTGTTTCTCTGGCCCTTACAAAGCAACTTATCGCCAAGGGAAAAAAGGTTCTCTACAACCATTTTGACCAGGATCCTCCCAGTCAACTTTGTGCGGCGATGAACATACCCGTTCTCAAGCTAGAAGAAGATGAGAGTTTAAAAACCTATGTGGGAAAAAAATTGCATTCCCAAAATCTAGGTTCCTGGGTAGTCAAGGTTCCTTTTTTTCACTCCTTATTTAATATTATTCCAGGACTTAAAAACCTCGTAATTTTAGGTCATTTAATTGATATGCTTAATGAAGATCCGGAACTGAGCATAGTTCTTGATTCTCCTTCATCAGGTCATGTTCTAACCCTTTTTGAAACTCCAAGAAATTTTAAAAATATTTTTAAAACTGGCCCTTTAGTCGAAGATATCAAGAAAATAAATAAAATGACTAAAGATCCTAACGTTTTAAAAATCATTATCTTATTTTTGCCTACTTTAATGGCGCTAAATGAAGGAATCGAATTACAAACCAAGATAAAAACCCTGGATTATAGTGCGCCTCATTTAGTAATGAATAATTCCTTTTTCCATCAATTAAAAAACTGGCATGGACTACCCGAATTTCTTAAACAGAAGCTGGCATTAGAAGAAAAAGTTGTTAATTGGTATGAAAAAGATTTGGGAGAACTAAAACATCCTATTCCTCATATTTTTGAAGAAAAAGCAAAAGATATTGTGGCGCAAATAACCCCTTATATGGAAAATCTCCTATGATCCGGCCAAAAAAACTAGAAATTTTTTGTGGCACTGGCGGTGTCGGAAAAACGACCCTGGCCACTTCGCGCGCCGTGGCCTTGGCCTCAAAGGGACATAAAGTCTTATTAATAACTATTGACCCTGCCAAAAGGTTGAAAGAAATCTTAAAATTATCTGAGGCCCGGGCAGGAAAAGTTGAAACGATCAGCTCTAAAGTTCATTTAAATATGCAAGACGATTTTTCTTTCGATGCCCTTTTAATGTCTCCTAGAGAGACTTTTAAAAGAATCGGTGGCGAAAAAGTTATTGAAAATCCCATCTTAAAAATCTTAACCAGGCCTAATGGTGGCATGAATGAAATTCTTGCTTTAGTGGAAGTAGATCACCATCTATCCCAAAATAATTACGAAACTATTATTTTAGACACTCCACCCGGTCAACATTTTATTGATTTTTTAGAATCATCCAAGAAGATAAAACTATTTTTTAAAAAGATTTATTTAGATATATTCCAACACTTAAAATCTGGAGGAAAGAAAAGAAAATTTTTCACTACCTTGCTATCCTCTGGAATAAAAAAGTTATTGGACCTCCTCGAAAGTATTACCGGGGCGCATTTTGTAACTGAATTCATAGAGACCATTGGAATCGTCTACAATCATAAAGATGATTTCATCAAGGCCTTAGAAGTCCAGGAGACCTTAAAAAACAAAGAACTCTCCAATTGGTTTTTGATTGCCTCCGTAGATCATAAAAAAATCTCTGAGGCAGCTGAAATTAAGTCTAAAGCTGCTTCTTTCCTGCATGAAGATAATTATTTTATTATAAATCGCAGTTGGTCCCCCCATCTTGCAAAGTGGCAACCTAAAGAGTCAAAAATGGCAAACATTAGGACTACTCTATGGAATAGAGAGAGGGAAATTATGGACTTTGCGGAAAAAAACTATATAAATATCCTACAGTTCGGCGAAATATTTAGCCTACTTCCTGAAGATCAGGTTTGCCAGCTTGCCAAAAGTTGGTAGAGGAGAAAGTAATGTTACATGGTGCAAAAGCAAATGTTCTAGAAGCAATTGGAAATACCCCTATAATTAAACTAAATCACGTGGCATCTGGCGTAGATTCTGAGATTTACGTCAAGTTAGAATATATGAATCCAGGTGGTTCTATTAAAGAACGAATTGGTGCTTACATTCTAGATAACGCGGTTAAAGACGGCCTTTTAAAACCAGGGGGAACCATCATTGAAGGAACCTCAGGCAACACCGGCGTAGGACTTGCAATGTATGCGGCGGTTCATGGGTATAAATGTGTATTTGTTCTAGCAGATAAACAATCAAGAGAAAAAATAAATAACCTTAGGGCCTTTGGGGCCCGCGTGGTAATTTGCCCCACTAATGTAGAACCAGAAGATCCAAGAAGTTATTACAGTGTGGCCGAGAGACTTTCTCAGACTATTCCTAATTCTTATTACGTAAATCAATATGAAAACCTTTGGAACTCGGAAGCTCATTACAGCAGCACAGGGCCGGAAATTCTCGAACAGACTGGAGGAGAATTTGATGCCTTCGTTGCCACTGTTGGGACCGGGGGAACGATTACTGGGATTTCAAAATATTTAAAAGAGAAAAAACCATCAATCACCACTGTTGGAGTGGATTGTGAAGGATCCATTCTCGCCCACTACGCTGAGACGGGAGAGATGACTCAGGCCCATACCTATGTGCTTGAAGGTATAGGAGAAGATTTTATTCCTGGAAACTATGATTTTGATGTTATCGATAAATGGGAAGTTGTTGGAGATAAAGAATCATTTATAATGACCCGAAAACTTCTTAGTAAAGAGGGAATCTATACTGGAGGATCTGGCGGTGGGGCGGTAGTTGGCGCCATTAAATATGCCAAAACTTTAAAAGAACCCCAAAAAATATTAGTTATTCTTCCCGATTCTGGAAATAGGTACACCTCTAAAATTTATAACGACGATTGGATGAGTGATAATGGTTATACTACTCCATCTTTTAACGTTACTTTAGAAGAATTAATCTCCTCTATCGGAAAAGATAGAGAGGAGCTCATTACCATTAATGATAATGCCACTGTTGGAGAGGCAATTGAAATAATGAATGAAAAAGCGCTATCGCAACTTCCAGTCTCTAGTAAGGGAACCATTAATGGTGTGGTTACAGAAAGAATGCTTTTAAAACCTATTTTAGATGGGGAAATATCCCCCAGTGATCCGGTCACCCTGGCCTACGATGATAAATTTAAAATCGTTGACTGTGGAGAGCTGCTTTCTAACGTCTCAGAAACATTAGTTAGTAATAAAGATATTTTACTAGTTACTAGAAAAGATAAAGTACTCACTATTTTAACCAACATAGATATTTTAAAATTCATCTCAGAAAAACAGAGTTATTAATGAAAATAAGTACCAAAGTTATTCATGTAGGAAATAAACCAGATAAAGAAACAGGAGCGGTTATTCCTCCTATTTTTCAAACTTCAACCTTTGCTCAATCCTCTCCGGGGGTACACAAAGGTTATGAATATACCAGAAGTCACAACCCTACGAGAACCAGACTAGAAGAATGCCTGGCATCTCTTGAAAATGGTAAGTATGCCTTGGTTACTTCTTCGGGAATGTCTGCGGAAATGCTCATCATGCATGCCTTAAAACCTGGCTCAACTGTTCTTTGTGGTGATGATGTCTATGGTGGAACCTATCGTTTATTTACTACTGTTTTTCACCAGCTCCACAATTTTATTTTCATTGATACGACTGATATCAAAAAAGTTGCTAATGCTATAAAAGAACATAACCCTGATATGTTATGGCTTGAAACACCGACCAATCCAACGCTAAAGATTTCAGATCTAAAAAAATTATCTAAAATGGCAGGGAAGGCAAAAGTTGTAGTTGATAACACTTTTATGAGTCCTTATTTTCAAAAACCTCTTGATCTCGGAGCGGATATTGTTCTCCATTCCATGACTAAATATTTAAATGGTCACTCTGATGTTGTAGGGGGCTGTCTAATTTTAAAAGATAAAAAGTTCTATGATAAACTATGGGTACTGCAAAACTCTATTGGCCCAAGCCAATCACCTTTTGATTCATGGCTTGTACTAAGAGGCTTAAAAACTCTTGGCGTAAGAATGGATAGACATCAAAAAAATGCTATCAAAATTGCCAATTTTTTAAAAACGCACTCTAAAGTTGAAAATGTCATCTACCCAGGACTTAAATCCCATCCCCAATATAAAATCGCTAGAGCTCAAATGTCAGGGTTTGGCGGAATGATTACCTTTTATATCAAAGGGGGACTTAAAGAATCTCGTGCCTTCTTAAAGAAGGTTAAACTTTTCACTCTGGCCGAAAGTTTAGGTGGAGTTGAGAGTTTAATTGAGCACCCGGCAATTATGACTCATGCTTCAATCCCTAAAAAAATAAGAGAAGACCTGGGTATTACTGATAACTTAATCCGACTTAGTGTGGGTATTGAAGATATAGATGATCTTTTAAGTGACCTAAAAAAGGCCCTCGGCTAAAAAGAGGATGAGGGTGTTGCGCTCTTTTCCTCTTCTTTTAGTGGTTCAACCACTTCTACTTTTTCAATCACGACTCCAGGAAAGATACTCTTAGACTCTGGGCCATATATAATTCCATCTCTTAAATACCCCTGCAAAAGTAAATAAATACAATAAACTTTGCCATGTTCTGAGTTTAAGTCTTCCTTCAATCCTTTTGCAAAGATCAACCCTTCATCTAGAATTAGTTTTTCAAGTTCTTTTAATTTTTGACAATACTCATTCCCAACCGCATCTGAAGCATATGGAGGACAACTTCCTTTTCTTTTATAAATATCAACTGCTCCAGTCCCATACTTAATATGAACGGGTAAGCGACAAATATCTACCGACCATTTCCTTTTCCAAACTTCCCATTTTTTAACATTTATATCTAAAACGCAGGTATCTTTAGATACGGTTAAAAAGTTCTCTATCAGGCCAAATGGTTTTGCCTTGTGGGTAACGGTCGTTTCAAAACCATTGCTCAGACAGGTTAAGTCATTAAACCCAAAACTTAGACTGGGGATTAGGAATAAAAGAACTATTTTAAACTTGAAAGATAACATTTTTATCCACCTCTACTAATATTATGACACAATCGTTGGGAAGAAACTTTTTCTTACTATTTCTTTTTAATTCAAAAAAGATCTCATCTAATACTTCTCTAGGACTTAACAAACTCGACTCATCCAATTTAACTTTCAAATTCAGGTCAGGGTTTAACTCTCTTAAGCTTTCCATGGCACCTGATGATAAGATTAAAAATCTCTCACCTCTTTTTAACCTAACACTAAATGGTCTTAAAGTTTCAAAGGAAGAATTGGGAATTTTTTTATCATCTTCAAAGTAAAAAAAAGAGTTAGAAATATTAAATCCACTGAAGGTCAAAGTTTTTAAATCTATCTGTCCAAGAAAAACCTCTTGACCCTCTTCAGGTTTTAAATCTCTAATAAACTTCTCCAAGACTTCAAGGACGTAGCTCTTGCTCTCAAAGGCCTGAAATGAATCTAAAAAATTATTTGATCCCTGATAAGTATTACTTCTATTCCAAAGAATAAGTGTCTGCATCGAAATATTTACAATATCGAAAAACTCACCTCCCTGAGAACTACCTGAGGCGAACTTTACATAAACATTTATTCCATTATTTTTTGAACTTCTTACCGGAACCATTTTTTCAAACGTTTTTTTAATAATATCAAGTTGAGATTTTGTCTCTTTTCTAAGTTTGTTAACCTTTTGCTCTAACCCTTTTAATTCTAATGTTTTTTTTAATGTTTTTAAAAATTCTCTTATTACAGGAATTTGTAATTGAAGACTTTTATCTAAATCTAACGGGCCATAAATCTCAGGATTTTCTTTCAAAAACTGCTCTAATTTTGAAATATCTGTTTCAGAGGGATTATAAGCGAGAAGAATTGGCCCAGATTTTTTAATATCACCAATATCTTCCCCGTATTCCACAATCAATCCGACTTCTTCATTTGAAGTTTCACCCTCTACATAGGAATTAATTTCCAGAGTACTAAACTCTGAGATTTCCTTAATAGGACTAATGAAATCCCTTATTATCCCACCGTTTTCATTGATTAGTAATTTTGCCATCGAACTTAAGATTACATCGTTTTAGTCCAAAGCGAAATCTGGTAAGGCCCTCCTCACATCAATCCGATAGGTATTCATAATTTAAACTTGAGTAAAAAAATGGGAAAAAGCGATTCAAATAATATTATTTCTCTCACTGAGTTAACACTTATAAAGCAAAGTGAAGAAATTCGAAGTCTGAAAGAAGAACATCGCAAAACTTGTGAAATGGCCTGTAGAACGATACTTCAGGCACTTGACGCGAAAGATCACTACACTTACAACCACAGTACTAGAGTGGCCTGGTATTCACTGAATCTAGGTCGGGAAATGGGTTTTAAAGAAAGTGAATTATATGACCTCGAAATGGCAGGTTTATTTCATGATGTGGGAAAAATTGGAACTCCTGATTTTATCTTAAACAAACCCACAAGATTAAATGAAGATGAATTTCTAATTATGAAGGAACATCCGGTAAAATCTGCTGAAATTTTAGCGGGATTTAAGGATTTCAAGACAGTGGCAAAAATATCTAAACATCATCATGAACGATTTGATGGCAGAGGCTACCCTGATGGCCTAAAAAGTGATGAAATTCCTCTGTTCTCTCGCATAATTCTAATATCAGATACTTTTGATGCCATGACTTCTAGCAGGCCTTATAGACAAGGTCTCCCCTATCAGGTGGCATTTGATGAGCTTCAAGAGTTTTCTGGTTCACAATTTGATCCCGAGTTAGTTAAATTATTCATTAAAGCGATGGCAAAAGAAGAAAAGAAAAATGAGTCTACTTTCTTCTTAAAAATTATCGATAAAAACTTTAATAAGAAAGCAAGCTAGATCTACTTACAAAAATCAATTTGTTCATTAGTATTTACGAAATGGGTTTGAATAACCCTACAATCTTTTTCATTTCTATAAACATCTTTAGTAAAACATTCAGGGGCCTTAGTATTTTCTTTTGACCATTTAAGGTTATCCCTACAGGCAAAATAAGAATTCTTATCTACGCATGCCCAGTGTTTGCCTCTACAGTTATAGACCAAGCCTCTTCCAACTTCTGTATAATCAGGTGGGGATACATATTCAGCAGGTCCTTTTAGTTCTTCTGTAGTTGGAGTTCCAATCTCTTCCACAATCTCAGTTACATCTATTGCCAATTCCTTTGGATCTTGTTGTTTTGGTTCTTCTTTAGGAGGAATTGGTGGAACTGAACTGATTTCTCTTTTTATTGGTTTAATCGGTTCTTTAGTAATTGTAGGAAGTTTTACCTCAGGTTTGGGTTCGACCTTTGGCATAGCAACTTTTTTAACTTGTTTTTCTACTTTTTTCTCTTTAGCGACTTTTTTTACGGGTGCCTTTTTAGCTTTTTTCACTTTTTTCTTTTTTGCTCTTACCTTTTTGGTGGGTGCTGGAGGGGGACCTTTTTTATCTTTGGTAAACTCATCAATCGCCAAAAATGCTACAACGACTCCAGCGAGGATCTTTATATAAAGACCTTTTTTCTTTTTTGCAGCGGCATCTTCATCATCTTCTTCTTCGATCTCTTCTACTTTAGTTTCTTCACCCTCATCAGATACTTCCTCTTGTACTTCTACAACTTCCTCTTCTTCCTTTTGACCGAAGGGGATTTTTTCTTTGATCTTTTCAATTAGGGCGTTTATATCGAATTTCATATGATAGACCTATCGAAAAAAAAATACTTTTTATTAAGTAATATAATCAGAATTATTTAATAGGATACCAAAACACTATAATATAAATTGGTCAAGATTTAGAGAGGGTGAAAGAGTGGCCTCTCCTGTGGACAATTTCTGCCAAGTTTTTTTTATCAAATTATGCAAGTTACTGAGGGAATCGCTTGTTGCAAAGAAAGAGGAAAATCGCCCATCCTGGGGCGAAAGTGGAATAACACTTAAATCCCCTATTTGATCAAGACGTTGATTAAAATTTTCAATTGGCCGTAAGTCTGAAGTGTTAAAGTTTAGAAAAATCCCTACTTCCTCATCTTTTAACAATAACCTTAATCTATTTATGAAAAGACCAAATGTCTTGCGATAATTCACTTCTACTAAAGGGTAATACTTAACTTGTCCCTCTTCCTGATAAAAAAAAGAGTCTACTTGCATTATCCCCTCTGCTCCCTTTTTTTGATAAAGGCCGTATATCTTATTTTGGATACCTAATATCTCATTCCTTTTAAGTCCAAATTCACTCTCGATTAAGTCAAAGAAATCCTTCTCTTCTCTATAAATTATCCCAGCTTTAAATTTTCCATCTTTAGAATTAAGATTCCATAAAAGTTCTATTTCTCCATGATTAAAAACAAAGCCAACATCCATCAAACGTCTAAAATAGGGTGCCATGATTAGATTTCTTTCATTTAGTAACTTAGAGATGAATTTTTTCTTAAAATTTTTACGGGAAAAAATTAAACTATTATTTCCTGCCGCCAAATAGGGATCTCTGATAAAAAAATCTTTACGAGGATTCTCATCTAAAATGCTCTCAACTTCTTCAATCTTTGTGACCACCCTTACGCTGTCAGGACACAATCCATTTTGAAGTCCTATTTCAACCGCTGTGACTTTTGAGTTTAGCACTCTACTTTTTTCACTAAGTTCTCCCCACCAATCATTTTGATTTTGGTCATGTGGGGATAGCTTGGGCAGCTCAAGTCCTAATTTTTGTAGATACCCAAGGTAATCCTTTGGATAAGCTCTGATATTTTTAAGGTTTTTATCTTTAAAGAAAAAATATATATATTCAAATTCCTCATTAAAACTGGCCTTGCTATTTATGCCATATAGCTGAGGTTCAAAATCTATGTTCACTCGATCGCTGGACATTATCTCTCCGATTAAAAATTCTATTTTTCTCCTGATAATTTTCTATCTTTTCCACAAAGCTTTTTTCAAAGCCGATCTCTCTACGAAGCTTCGCGTTAAAGTTAATCCCTTTTGATCTATTAGGTGAGAGACCCTCTGGTAGCAGCGATTTATAGTAGTCAAATAAATCCTGATCCTGTTTCCATTTATTTAAAAAATTAAGTCCAAGTTTAACGTGGGATATTTCATCCTCAAAGATAACTTCCATAATCTTGGCGGATTCGAGGTCTTCACATTCATTAAAAACCTCTCTGTAAAAAAGGCAAAAATCTAAATTTGCTGTCTCAAAGGTTAAAGACATTACTGCTAGAAATTCTTCCTTCTTATCGATATAATTCATTTGTTTCCAGAAAAAGTCATTCAAAGGATAGTCACCAAATTCAGTTCCGAGCTCTTTCATTCTTTTTAGATACATTTTCAAATGCTTTTGTTCATCTTCTAGGGCCGAGAGTACTCCAAGTTTCAATTTAATATCTTGTTCATTTTCTGTGGGAAATTTAAGGAGAAAGGCGGCCATCATTTCTATTGCTAGGAGCTCATGATTCGCAAAAAAATGCAAGGCCATGGCCCGTTTATCTTGATGATGAAATTGTGAGGCCTTAGGGAATTTTATTTTCTTAGAGGAAAACTTTAAAAGGTGTGATCTCGCCGGAGTATCAGGGACTTTTTCTCCTTTTCCTATATCAAAGTTAGAACCCTCAAAAGGTTTTAATTTATCAGCTAATTTAGAGCTTAATAAAATATTTCTAGCAAAATCTTCCGGGGCCATCACCTTTTTCTTCTTTTAACCGATCTACCCTTGCTTACTTTTTTCCGGGGAATTGCTCTTCTCTTTCGCGAGAATTTTCTTTGCTTGAAACAATCTTCACATATCGCAAATCTTGAATTCTCTTGTAACTTCTTGCCACAACTATTACATGTCGGAACAATCTTATCAGATAGCAATTCATTGAGCTTTTCTATTGCTAATCCTTTATTCTCTAAAAGGGCCTCTTCATCAAACTCAAAATGTTTATTATTAAAATGCCGTGAGAGCCACTGAAAAAGTTCGACACATTTAATGGACGTTTCTAAATAATCAATATCTCCTGATTTATGAGAGATTGATTCGTTGACTACGGGGCCACCTTTAACAAAATGATTTAAAATCCAAACATAATATTGAACATGTTCTAAAAGACCTAAATTCACAGGAGCACAGGCGAAACCAAAAATCTCTGAGGAGGAGAGCATATCGTTGGTATCAGCATTTTCCACCATTTCGGTCAACTCAATCATCTCTTTTAAATCTACACAATAAAATGGATGCTTAAATTCCATAGTGTTAAATAGTTGTAGGAACTCAGAAAGTTTTAATATAGGCAGTGCATGCCCCTTAAGAGCAGTATTAACCTGGCTGAAAATTTCTAAATCAGGTCCAACCATACAGTTAGATTTTTGTTCCAAAGTTGATTCTAGAGCATGTTTAATTAAATCCATGCCTCCTTCAACTCTTGAAAGGCAAGAAACTTCCCCCTCAGGAAACCTTTGATATCTTCCGGCCCTACCAGCAATTTGTTTTATTTCACTGTTAGTTAAGACATGTTCCTGATTATCAAAAAATTTAGAGAGAGTAGAAAAAATGATCCTTTTAATCGGCAAGTTCATTCCCATGGAGATGGCATCAGTGGCCACCATAATATCGGTCTCTCCCTGATCAAACTTTCTCGCCTGCTCTCTTCTTACCTCAGGACTTAGTCTTCCATAGACAATAGAAACTTTAAAATCGAGTCGTTCAAGATCCATTTTATACCTAAGGGCATTTCTTCTAGAAAACACCACCAAAGCATCATATTTTTCAAGTTCCCCTACATTATAAGGCCTTGGCGATAGATCTAGCTTGGTCATTCGATCGTAGTATTTTACCTCTAAAGTGTCTCCGCAAAGATCAACTATTTGCTGGACTAAATCTAGTACTGAGGGATCTCCACATATATGAATTTCATCGGCCATAATGTTGACCAAAGCTCGAGTCCAGGCCCAACCTCTTTGAGTATCCGTGATCATTTGAATTTCATCGATTACACAACAATCAAAATCCTCTGCTAGTCGGGCCATCTCAATAGTGGAAGAGTAATGAGTAGCATTCTCAGTTTCAATAACTTCTTCACCTGTTAAAAGAGTTGTACTGACTCCCTGAGAGTTCATCGTATCGTATAATTCAGCTGCTAAAAGCCGCAGAGGTGCAAGGTAACAACCCTTTTTGGCCTTCATCAATTTTTTTACTGCAAAATAAGTTTTACCCGAATTTGTGGGCCCAGCATGATAGATAATTTTCCTTTTAACCTTTCTAGCTAGTGAGTGGATCCAAAACTCTCCTAGGTAATCTTGAAGAATTTTTCCCGAGATATCTTTTCTTTTTAAGATTAAAAGTGATTTCAAAAGTTTTTTAAATTCTCGTTCTAAATACTTTTCATTTTTCCAAAGGTTGCTAGAGAGTTGCCTGAAAAATCTATCGTATTCATTCTCGCCAACCAAATCTTGTTTTAATCCCTGCATTTTGAGAATTTGTCGAAAGAGCTGCTCCAAATTTAAAGAATGTCTTTTTGCTAACTCACTAGGATAATGGAAATAATCTTTAATTTGATTCTTTATCTGAGATTCTAATCTATTTAGGGACGATTTCTTTAATTTTTTTCTAAATCTAAAAAATAGCTTATCCAAATCTTTTTGTAGCGAATAGTAGAGTCCACTAACTGTTTGAATGCCATCTTCAACGGTTTCCCGAATGGCCTCTTTGGTATTTTCCAATTTATCGGTGCATTCTTTATATAAAGTGTCTCTGATTTTTGATTTATAATCGGCCAAACAAATACGGCAATCGCAGCTTAATTCATCAGTAGAAAAATCTAAATAAAAATTTTCTTTTAAATTATCTAGATTTTTTTTATGAGCTGATTCTTTTTTCTCTGCCCACTCACTAAAGAATCGATGAATTTCACTAACTAGTTCTTCTTCTACAGCTCCATCTTTGGCAAAAGAAAATAAGGCCCTCTCGGGGAATAAATAATCATCTAAAAAACAAATTTCCAGGATATATTCCCGTCTAAAAAATTCCATTAGAGGAATATGCTCTTTTTCAAAATAAGAAATAAAATTGGGGAATTTTTTGAAAAACTGCCACAACTTGGTTTGTAGCTCTTCTAATAGTTCTAAAACTTGCAGGGCCTGAGACCCAGGCCGTATAAAATCATCTTCTTCAGAAAAGGCATTAACCTTAATGATGGTTTCACGTTCAGTATCGAGGAATTCCTTTATTTCTTGAAAAGGAGGTAAAGGGGGCAGATTTTCATGGGCCATGGCCTAATCTACCCTACCTTGTTCAAGGCGTAAATATTATTGATCCATCTCTATTAAGTAACTTATACCAAGCTTGGCAAATTTAACTGCATGCTTGGCCCCATAGTCAGATTTATCGATAGTATCTCTACTCGAGTGAATATGAGGGTTGGCATTTCTAATATGGGCCTCAAAGGGAAAGGATGCCGCAAATCCAGCACTATTCCAGGAGGCATGATCTGAACAGGCATATCCACATTTTCCATAACTCCAAGTTGCCCCTACATAACGATCGATCAACTTGGCCAAAAAGGCATTTTGTTCGCTGGAAGTATAATCAGAAACTAGAGTGATATCGTTATTTGATCCCTTATAATTGGTCATATCAAATTGAATTACGCCAATTACATTTTGACCTTTTAAGGAATTTGCCACCTCTCTTGAACCTCTAAGCCCTACTTCCTCTGCTGCATAAGAGATAAATTTTAAAGTCCTTTGGGGAACATAATTATTATCTACGACAAGTCTTATAAGCTCCGTAATAACGGCAATTCCTGAGGCATTATCATCTGCTCCCGGAGCTTTATTACCTGCTCTCCTACCATATCTTGAGCCGGCAATAGAATCTCCGTGTCCTCCAAAGACAATAATTTCATCAGACCTTTTACTACCTTTAATAGTTAGAATAATACTTGATTGTTTCCAGCGATGCTTAAACTCTGAAACAGAGATATCACTTCTGACACTAGCGAGTCTGGCCCAATTGGACTTTATCCATAGCTGAGATGTTACGCCATTTGTATTTTGATAATGCCGATTGGGAAAGCTCGATAACTTTTCGATCACCTCAATAATTTTTTTCTCATCTACTTGGTCAAGGTAGTTAGCAACCACACTCTCCCTATTAATGGCATAATCCACAAATAAAGATACTTTTTTAGAAACGGGATCAAAAACTTTTTTAGCATCAGAGTAATTCTCATGAAACATAAATCCACCACAGCGGCGAAATTCATTATGCATAACTTCAGATATCTTCTCTATATCTTCTTTGTTAACTTCAACTACGGAAATTTTGCTATTAGTTTTAGGTACGTAAGAGATAAATTTCTTTTTTTTCAAAATGGATAAAGTATCAGCATCAACTGAAATAAATACTTTTTTAGGCATGCTTGCAAAAGCATTTCCTGCCATAAAAAATAAAATAAGAATCATTCCTTTTAAGTGGAAAAACATCCTGTCCTCCTCGTTTCGTTAATATATTTTAACAAACTTCTAACACCTTATGTCTAAAAATTGCTTACATATAATGCTGTGTGCTTGATTTTCCTTTTAAAGCGACAAAGGATATTATTTCGCAAAAAATTAGAGGGGAGAGAAAGAGTGATAGATACCTGGTTAACTAAAACTTTTAAGATCAAATATCCAATTATAATGGCACCGATGTTTTTGGTTTCAAATAAGGAGATGCTACTTGAAGCGGCCAAAGCGGGAATCATGGGATGTGTGCCAGCACTTAACTGGCGGACAGCAGAGGAATTTCATGAGGCCATGATAGATCTTAAAAAAAATATAACAGGGCCCTTTGGCGTAAATTTAATTGTTAATAAATCCAATATAAAACTAAAAAAACAACTTGAGGTCTGTGAGAAAATAGAACCTGATTTTATTATTACCAGCCTGGGAAGCCCTGAAGAGACTATACAAAGATTCAAAAATAAAAAGACTAAAATACTTTGTGATGTTGTTGACCTTGAATATGCCAAAAAAGTAGAACAACTAGGCGCTGATGCTATTGTGGCGGTCAATTCAGGGGCCGGTGGACATGCAGGCCCAGTACCGGCCAGTGTTCTGATTCCTAAACTGGTAAAAAACTGCGATCTTCCTATAATTTCTGCTGGAGGAGTTGGCACTGGAGATGGACTACTTTCAATTCTCGCTATGGGATCCGCGGGAGCTTCTATAGGAAGTCCCTTTATCGCCGCCAAAGAGAGTCCGGTCAGCACAAAGTATAAAAAGGCCTGTGTAACATATGGAGCGGAAGATATCGTTTTATCCACTAAGATATCAGGAAGTCCCTGTACGGTGATAAATACTCCTTACGTAAAAAAAATAGGTACTAAGCAAAATATCGTGGAATCTATGCTTACAAAAAATCAAAAGATTAAAAAATATATAAAAATGCTTACCTGGTATCTGGGGACTAAAGCGATTGAGAAAGCTGCCTTTAGTGCTACTTATAAAACAGTATGGTGTGCCGGGCCTTCCATTGAATTTACACATGGAGTGGAACCTGTTGCTAAAATTGTTGAAAGAATTATTGATGAATATGTTAGGGCCTTTAAAAATCTCAAGGCCCTAGATATTTCTAGTGCGGAAGCAGACCACCCCGCTTCAAAAGAGCATGTGTAGAAGGTTTTCTTCCTCTAAATTTCTCATATAATTCCATAGGATGCTCTGAGCCTCCCTTAGATAGGATATTATTCTTAAAGCTATCTGCAACCTCAGAATTAAATATTCCTTTTTCTTGAAATAATTCAAAGGCATCGGCATCTAAAACTTCGGCCCATTTGTAGGAATAGTAACCAGAAGAATAACCTCCGGCAAAAATATGACTAAATGACGTACTAACATTGGTTCCAGCAACAGCAGGAAAAATCCTAGTTACTTCAGTAACCTCTTTTTCAAATGTATCCACATCATCAATAGCGCTAGGGTCATCCTTGTGCCAAGACATATCTAAAAGGGCAAGACTTGATTGTCTAACGGAAGCGCATCCTTCGAAAAAGCTAGCACTCTCCTTAATCTTTTTAATTAGCTCTTCAGGAATTTTTTCCCCGGTTTTATAATGCTTGGCAAACATATCTAGACATTCTTTTTCAAAGGCCCAGTTTTCCATAATTTGTGAAGGAAGTTCAACAAAATCCCAAAAGACATTAGTTCCTGAAGTTGAGCTATAACTACAATGAGAAAGCATCCCATGTAATGAGTGTCCAAACTCATGAAAAAGAGTAGTCACTTCACTAAAAGTCAAAAGTGAAGGTTTATCACCAATTGGCTTGGTAAAATTGCAGACGATAGAAATATGTGGTCTTTGATCTACCCCATCTTTAGTTCTTTGATCCCTAAAGCTGGTCATCCATGCTCCACCTCTTTTTCCTGCACGAGGAAAGAAGTCAGCATAAAAAACACCCATATGGTTGCCTTCATTATCTGTCACATCATAAACTTCAACATCAGCGTGATAAACAGCAACTCCATCGACCTTTTTATAATTTAGACCATATAGTTTGTTGGCCACATCAAAAGCTCCTTGCAAAACTTTTTCCAACTTAAAATAAGGCCTTAGCATTTCATCGTTAATATCAAATTTTTCTTGTTTGAGTTTTTCTTTCCAATAACCAAAGTCCCACGCTTGCATTGCCTCGGGGCCGCCATTTACTTTTGAGAATTCAGAAAGTTCTTCCAGCTCCCTTTTAGCTACCGGTTTTGCGTAAGATAGTATTTCATCAATAAAATCCATCACTGTTTTAGCACTTCCGGCCATTCGCTCTTCAAGAATGAAATCTGAATGAGAATTATAACCTAAAAGGTTCGCCCTCGTGTAACGAAGCTCAACTAATTTTCTAACAACATCCTTATTATCATTCTCTCCGTTTTTAAATCCTCTTGAGCCAAACGCCATATACATTTTTTTTCTAAGTTCTCTATTATCGGCATAGGTCATAAAGGGAATATAGCTGGGATAATCAAGGGTCAGGAGCCATTGCCCCTCGTAACCTTTATCCACTGCCATCTGAGCGGCCGATTCAATATAAGACTCCGGACAACCTTTAAGATCATCTATATTTGAAAGAATTAATTCAAAGCTATTGGTATCATTTAAAACATGATCACCAAACAGAAGACCAAGATTAGATAATTCTTTATCTAGTTCTCTTAGCTTTTCTTTTTCAACACTATTTAAAAGGGCACCGTTTCTTTTAAATTCTTTAAAAGTCTTTTCCAGTAACATTTTTTGCTCAAGAGATAGATCGAGTTCACCCATCTTTTCATAAACTGCCTGAACTTTTTTAAAGAGTCCTTCATCTAAAATGACATCATTGCCAAATTCTGTAACTAAGGGTGAAAAATCCTTAGCAAGCTTAGTCAGCTCATCATTAGTTTCTGCCGAGTGAAGGTTGAAAAACACACCTGAGATAGTATAAACCCTCTCTGAAGCGTTTTCCATATCTACTAGAACATTATAAAAATCAGGGTCAGCTTTATTTTGTTTTATTTTTTCTATTTCTTCTTTGGCCTTTTTAATGGCCTCCTTAATAGCTGGAAGAAAATGTTCATTTTTTATTTTATCAAATGGTACAGTTTCAAATTTAGTGTCGAATTTATCCAGTAAAGGATTCATAAGTGGGCCCCTTTTAAAATATATTTTTAAGAATTAGTTGGCAGGAAGATATTTATCACCAACTTGTTCCGCCATGAAATCTTTGGCATTTTTAAAATTACAAAGGTCTAAGGAGGTTGAAAAATTGGGTCTATCGTCTTCCGTATTATTGCAGCTACATGCGATTTTTTTCATAAAATTAAAAAACTTAAGACCCGTCTCTTCACTTAACAAATGCTCCATTTTACATGAATCAAGTTCTGCAGTTTTTTCATCCACCCCAACAAAGTCTCTCAAGAAATAAAATAAAAGAGTTCTAGAAGATAAGATTCTATGCACTTCTACGTGACCGGCATCGCTTAATATTAAAAACTTACAATCTTCTTCTTCTTTAACTAAGTTTTTCTTCTTAAGTCCATTAAGAGCTGTTGAAACTGAACCTTTGGTCAGATTGAGCTCTTTCGCAATATCTGTAACTCTGGCAAACCCTCTTCCTTCCTTTAGCTTGTGGATAGTTAGAAGGTAGTGAACCATTGAGTGGGATAGATTATGTGTGCCTAAATTTTCCTTTTCCATATGCAGCTGTTTATATCAAAAATCCAAATTAGGGTCAAAATTTGCCTGAATTTTTGTAAAAATGCTAGTTCAAAGAATAGCTAACTAATTGAAAATACTCGATTATAAAAATAGGCCTTTTGAGTTTCCACCAAGATTTCTAGAAGTGGTAAAATAATGAATAAGAATTTGCTGGAACATCATATGAAATTAAAAATTATTCTTCCCCTTCTTTTCTCCCTCGGTGCCTGGGCCCAAGTCATCCAGACCTATGGCCCTGACGACCAAATGCTAACCGATGAAGAGCAGACGCTGTCTCAGGAATTTGTCCATGAAGGGATTGCCCAAAAAATCATGCAAGAAGAATGTGAGGGAATAGAAGCAGAATGTAAGGGAAAAGATGACGATGGCACATTTTTAGGAATTCCCAATAAAATGATCGAACTTGTAGGCCAGGCCTATACAATGCTCTCAGGTGGAATGATGGGGGAATTGAAACTATCTGAAAAGGCCTTGGAAAAGGCCCGAGAAAATGACCCCATGGCAAGAGATAGCAAGCCAGATTATTGTTCTAAAATTCCCATGGCCACCAATCTTTTGGCGAAATTCAAACAGACCAGTGAGCAAAAAAACTTAAAAAATCTTCCTGCTGAGGGTGAGACCGTTCAAAAACAAGAACTCCTTAAGGCATCGGCCTCACATAAGTCCCGATCAGAAACTTCCGCTATTCAGGCCGGTGGTTATGGTGCCACTTCTGCCTGTTATATAGGAATGGTGGCCGCCGCTGGAGTTGATGTAACAGCAATTGTAATAAAAATGCCGGCCGCGGCCTTGCTTACGGCCTTTCACACGACCAATGCAATAAGACAGAAAAAGATCGCTGATAAAGTTAAAGATATCGCCGATAAAATGCCGGGCAGAGGTTACTGTAACCCTATCACCGACAGACAATGTTACTGTGATACCTACCGAGAGCTCAAGGAAGATCAAGAAAAATTAGCAGAAGAAAACAAAAGAAATTTAGAAGAAGCGAAGGCGGCAAATACGGCAAAAGAAAGTACTGGTGACAAAGTTGCTGCTTTTTTTGGGGTGAAAAAAAAGAAAGAAACACATGTTAATAAAGTAGTCATCATAGACGAGGCAGGAGCGGCCAAGTACTGTATGCCTGAAATACACGATAGTAATGTTGCTGATGATTCCATCAGAGTTTCCTGTTTAGATGAAAAGATGAGGTTAGATCCCTTTTGTCATTGTAAAACAAGTAACTCCTGCTATGACACCGCATACATGAAATTTGCAGCGGACATAACACCTGAAATGTTTGCTCAATCAGGTCTTACAGATTTTAGATCTATGACTAGAGGCGAGCTTATCGGTGGAAGAGTTGGTTCAGCTGGGTTTGGAAGAAATGCAGTTAGAAGCAAATCTTTGGCCAAACAATATGCCTTACAAAACCCATATAAGGGTGACCTCTCCAGCGATGCTATGAAGCGGGCACAAATGGCCGAAGACTATTTTGGTATCCCCAAAGAAATGGCCGCACATTTAAGTTCAAGACCTATAACCGCCCAGGATAAGGCCAATGGTAAAATGCTAATGGCGGGAGCTACCGGAGGGAAAAAGAATCCTCGGATGACCACCGGTAAATCAGGACGAACAGTAAGAACCCTTACTTTTAAACCTCAAAGAAAAAGTAGAAGACAGGTTAGGGCACAACCTAAAGATAGAACTAAACTTCAAAGAGGTAAGGCATCTGCTTCTGGTGATATAATAAAATTTGCCGAAATGGCCCAGGCAAAGGCACAAATCAATAAGCGAAAAGATCATAGTATCTTTAATGTTATCTCTAGAAGATACCAATTAAGTGGTTATAAAAAGTTGGCCCCTGCAAGAGATGAGCTAGATTAATGAAACTACCAATTCTTCTCCATGATGAAAAATGTTCTCTCTGCAAAAGGTTTAAGCAGGCCTTTGAAAGAATCCCTGGTACCTCTCATATCACTTTTGCCTCCATCTATGATGACGAAGTTTACCTTAAATTTCCCCAGATAGACCCTGAGATGGCCTTGAGAGAGTTGCACTATCTCGATGCCAGTGGTGAAGTCTATATTGGTAAAGATGCTTTATCCCAGCTTATGATAGCGTTTCCGCTAGTCAAAAAAATTTCCTGGTTAATTGAAGGTAATATGGGACAAAAGGCCCTAAGCTACTTTAATCAGGTGGCCAAGAATTACCGGAAACGGTTGATTAAAGATTGCAATAATTGTAAATAAAGTACCTTAACTTGAGGTATTTTATGCTCCCATATGAAAAAACCGTTATTTTAATTCCCACTTATAATGAGTCTGATAATGTTGAAAGAATGGCCCGTACTATATTTAAGGCCTATCCAAATATTTCACTTCTCATCATCGATGATGGATCTCCAGATGGGACCGGAAACATCATAAAAAAAATTCAAAGAGAATTCCCAGGTCTTCATTTGATGGAGAGAGCAAAAAAACAAGGTATCGGAACCGCCTATATCGCGGGCTTTAAATGGGCACTAGAAAAAAATTATGATTTTATATTTGAGATGGATTGTGATTTTTCTCACGACCCAAAAGATATTCCAAGATTACTAGAAGCGGCCCAAAACAATGATCTCGTGATTGGGTCAAGATACATCGATGGGATATCTATTGTTAACTGGCCTTTTAAAAGATTGCTACTTTCTTATTTTGCCTCTATCTATACTCGTTTTATAACGAGAATTCCCCTCAGGGACACCACTGGTGGATTTAAATGTTTTACCAGGAAGGCCTTAGAGGCGCTAAATTTTGATAAAATTATTTCTAATGGATACTCCTTTCAACTTGAAGTTAATTATAAGATTTGGGGCCAAGGTTTGAAAATTAAAGAAGTCCCTATCATTTTTTATGAAAGAAGGGATGGACAATCTAAAATGGATAAAAATATTATTTTTGAAGCGATTTTTGCCGTTATTTTCTTAAGATTAAAAAAAATATTTGGAACCCTTTAACGCTCAAGAGATGCGCGGGAAAAAAGTTTTCTATTTAATGGATTCCAAGTCATCAAAAATAAAAACCAACTGGCACTAAACTTAAACATCTCCCAGCCATTGCCCCAAAGAGGTAATAAGGCGGAAATCCCAAAAAGAATTATTTGAAAAGTTTTTGGTACTGGAAACCCGAATTTATCCAATAAACATTTTACTTTGGGAGAAAATTTATAACTCAACCTGGTCCCCAGATAATATACGGCCATAACAAGAACCAAATCTCCTCTAAAATTGCCTTGGTACACATTTCGAAGTTCATCAATTCCCCAAAACACATTTAACATGGAAAAAATAAAAAATATCACACCTTGAAAAATCAACGAGTAGAAAAAACCATCGAATCTAAAAGGTCTGAGAATAAAAGCACGATATACAAAAAGGAGACCACATAAAAACAGGGCCAAGAAAGTAGGCCATGGAAGAATTAATAAGTAATAGTTTTTAAAAATCTGAGGATAACTTTCAGATATTGTCATCCCAAAAAAAATCACAAGTAAGATTAAGGGATAAAAGAACTTTTCAGAAGGTGCCAGTTTAAAATCTTTCACCTAGATCCTCAAAGAGGGCCAAACGTTCACTATGCCTGCCGCCCTCAAATTTAGCATTCAACCAAGATTCTACGATATCCCTTAGCTGGTCCGAAGTATTTATTCTACCCCCCAAGCATAACACGTTAGCATTGTTATGCTCAACGGAAAGGGCCGCTTCTTTAGGTGATCTACAAAGAGCTGCCCTGATACCAGCATATCGGTTGGCAACCATGGAAACACCAATACCTGAACCACAGATCAATATTCCTTTGGTGTTCTCTTCAAGAACTTTTTTTACCACCTTTGTGGCAAAATCAGGATAATTGCATCTTTCGGTGGAATAGGTTCCCACATCAATAACCTCATGTGACGTTGCAAGGTGCTTCTTCAGCTCTTCCTTGGCATCAAAGGCCGCATGATCACATCCAAGAATAAGTTTCAAGTGAAACTCCTAGTATCTATAGTGGTCTGGTTTATAAGGACCTTCCACTTTCACTCCGATATATTCTGCTTGTTCAGCAGTCAGCGTATCAAGCTCTACTCCAACTTTTGCCAGGTGAAGATAGGCCACTTTTTCATCTAAATGTTTTGGCAGAGTATAAACTTGTCTCTCGTAATTATTTGAATTAGTCCAAAGTTCAACTTGCGCCATAACTTGATTAGTAAAAGAATTACTCATAACAAATGATGGGTGTCCGGTGGCACATCCAAGATTTACCAATCTTCCTTCAGCTAGAAGAATCAATTTTTTCCCATTAGGAAAAGTATATTCGTCAACCTGAGGCTTGATAGTAGATTTAGTGATTCCATCTCGACTTAAACAGGCCACATCAATTTCATTATCAAAGTGACCAATGTTACAAACGATAGCACCATCTTTCATAGAATCCATATGATCCTGACTAATAACTTTAAAGTTTCCAGTAGTGGTTACAAAGATATCACCAATTTTAGCAGCATCATCCATTTTTCTAACTTCAAATCCTTCCATTGCAGCTTGAAGAGCACAGATCGGATCAATTTCAGTAATAATTACTCTACCGCCGAGTCCTTTAAAAGACTGGGCACTTCCTTTTCCCACATCACCATAACCTGCAACGACACAAATTTTTCCGGCAACCATGGTATCTGTTGCCCTTTTAATTCCATCAACAAGTGACTCTCTACAACCATAAAGGTTATCAAATTTAGATTTAGTGACAGAATCATTTACGTTAATGGCGGGAACCATTAATTTTCCACTTTTTGCCATTTCCACTAGTCTATGAACACCAGTAGTAGTCTCTTCAGAAATCCCCTTAACAGCTTCCATTAATTGGGAATATTTATCATGCATCATCAGCGTGAGGTCTCCCCCATCATCTAAGATCATGTTTGGCCCTTTTCCATCTGGCCAGTTAATTGTCTGATCTACACACCACTCATATTCTTCCTCAGTTTCACCTTTCCAAGCAAAAACTGGAATTCCAGAAGCTGCGATGGCCGAAGCTGCGTGATCTTGAGTAGAGAAAATATTACAAGAAGACCATCTCACTTCGGCCCCAAGCTCAACCAAGGTTTCAATTAAAACCGCTGTTTGAATGGTCATATGAATACAACCAGCAATTCTTGCGCCCTTTAGTGGTTGACTACCTTTTAATTCTTCTCGAATAGACATTAGTCCTGGCATTTCTACTTCAGCGATTTGTATTTCTTTTCTGCCCCAATCGGCCAAAGAAATATCCTTTACTTTATAATCTGCAGCTTCATTCATTGCTGTCCCCCATAAAATTTATTTAGTTTTAACAGTGCAAATGTATAACATTTGAAAGACTTACCAACAAGGATTGATTCTTATCCCGCAGGATATTAAAATGATAGAAAGAGTCTTACACAAGGCATAAGTATGGGTGCATTTACCAACCTGACCTCCGATGAGGCCAATGAAATTCTATCTCTCTATGGCCTAGGCCCTTTAATCTCTATCAAGGCCTTAAGTCTTGGTATCTCTAATTCTAATTTCAAAGTAGAGCTCAAAGACAGATATATTCTTTTAAAAGTATCTGATGATAAAGGTGAAAAAGAGCTCATTGGAGAGCAAAAAATCCTCGATTATCTCGCTCATATGAGATACCCCTACTCTATCTGTACTCTCCCTTTGAGCAATGGAAAAAAGATCTATCACTATAAGGGAATGATCGGAGTTATATTTGAGTTTTTAGAGGGAATCCCTCCAGGGCCTTCCGATGATACTTGCTACGAAATTGGCCAGGCATTGGCGCTTTTACACTCCCTTAGAAAAGATGAAATGTATTTAGAGCTCAGACCTCATCAAGAAGTTGGTTTTAGTGCCACTGGAGTAATCAATTATCTAAAGGAGAAAAGTTGTCCTCAGGATTTTAAACAACTCTTTCATAAAATTTTCTCTGATGAGCTCAAAGGCTGGCAGAATGAGGACTTTGAAGAGGGGGTAATTCATGGAGACCTCTATTATGACAACACTTTATTTCACAATAATCGTCTTAATATTCTCCTTGATTTCGAGCAGTCAGGGAGAGGGAAACTTCTCTTTGATATAGGAATATCCATATCAGGAACCTGCCTTGAAAAAGGAACAATAGGTATTATGTTGATAGAGTCTTTTTTAATGGGGTATGAATCTATCCGTCCTCTTCCAACAAAGGAAAAGGACTATTTAAACCAGGCCATTTTATTGGGCCTTTTTTCCATTGGCCTTTGGAGAATAAAAAGATTTAAAGAGGGAACCTTGGACCCATCTCGAGCAGATAGTTACCAAGAACTGCTCTCACGGGCCTTAAACTTTTTCAATCTTTTGGAGTATAAAAAAAATGACTGAAACTAAATATTTCGCCTCTTGCCCCATTCACCTAGAGCAACTTTTAATAAATGAATTAAAAGAGTTTGAGATAAATGATATCAAAGAGGAACGAGGGGGGGCCTCATTTACCACCTCAGAAAAAGAAATAATAAGATTTATTCTCCGTTCCCGAATATCTAGTAGAGTATTTAAACAGCTTACTGATTTTTCTATTAGCAATGAAAAAGAGCTCTATGAGAAAGCTCTAGAATATCCCTGGGATGAAGTAATGACTCCTAAACAAACTCTAAAGATCAAATGTGTAATGGATAGAGATGCACAGCAAGGTTTTAAAAGCGGACTCTACTTGTCTCAACTTTTAAAAGACGCCCTCACCGATAAGCTGCGCGAGAAGTTTGGTGAAAGACCAAGTGTTGATATAAAACACCCTGATAATCTATTCCTCTTAAGAATTTCTCAGGCCGAAGACGAAAAATATAACGTCAATATTCTTCTTGACCTCGTTGGCACACCACTTTCAAACCGATTTTACCGAACCGGTCACCACTTGGCCCCTATGCGAGAAAACCTAGCAGCGGCCTTGGTACTACTAACTGATTGGGATCCGGAAAAAGATATTTTCATTGATAGCATGTGTGGTTCTGGAACTATTCTTATTGAAGCAGCAATGATTAAAGAAAAAATCGCACCTACTTATTTTCGTCTTTTATCTACTAAATTTCATTTTGCTTTTCAAAAGCAAATTTGGTTTACCAAAAACGGGTCTTTACAAGATTTTTATCTAAGCGAAATAAATAAAGTTAAAAAACTCGCCAAAAAAGGGTTAGATAATTTGCACAACCACCAATTTTTTGGTTTTGATATTGACCAGGAAAATATTGATACTGCCAGAAATAACTTAAAAAATGCCAAACTTGATAACGTTATAAAGTTAAAAAGGCTTGATTCCACCAGACTTATGCCTCCAGCTGACCCTCCAGGAGTTATTATCTGCAATACTCCTTATGGTGAAAGAATCGGTGAAAAGAAATTCTTAGAACAAGTTATGTACAACTATGGTGAAAATTTAAAAAAGAATTTCTCTGGATTTCGTGCCTATTTACTCACTGTTCAAGAATTGCGGAAAAGAATCTCTCTCTCCACCTCTAGTAGAGTTTCTTTAAAAAATGGAAATATTGATTGTACCTTAGTACGCTATGACCTTTATTGAAAACGGTCAGCAATTTTAATAGCAAATTGCGGACTCGAATACTTCATAAGAGCAGTACGATTTATAACTTTATCATCATGCTTTGAAGATTTTGAAAAGAAGTAATTTGAAACCTGTGAATCCTTTAAAAATATCGTATGCCCTTTTTCTGTAAACTTACGCGTAATAAATTTTGAATCAAGAAAGCAAATCTCTCTAATCATAAAATTATTGTGAATATAAATAATAATGCAATAATCACTTAATTGAACCAAAGACCTTCGGATCTTCACGCCCTTAGGAGAAGAAGAATCTGCCCAATGAACCTTAATTTCTACTGATCTATCATCTAATTTGAAATCAAAGCCACGCTGGGAAGACGATTTTTTTTGATAAAGTCCAAAAATAATCCGCGCATACCATTCTCCAAGTTGCACGGGGAGATTTTTTCCATTTAACAAAATTTTGTTTGCTCTTAAATTTTTATAGGCCTTATCAATATTTTCGATGGAATCAAAGATTGATTTATTATTGGGAATTTTTAATATGGTCATCTTATTAGAGGTTGCCGTACTTAACTTTCGGGCAAACTTTTTCTCGTACCATTTAACAAAGCTATCACTTCCAAAAAAATCGATTGATTGGTATACGAAACCGAGTTCAAGTAGTTCACTTGGACTATTCAAGCTTGCAAATTTCTTTTTTAACAAGGAAAGAGGGGCAAACTCTAAGGCCTTAGGGCCTTGTACATAAAAATCTTCATTATAATAATTTGAGCTTCCCTGATTTTCTTTTGAAAATCCCCCTATCTCCTTGTAAAGGTTCTCAAGTTTCATTTAAATTCCTATAATCCTTGGAAATCATAGCATTTTTTATCTTAAACCTCTAATTTTGAGAGTCCTTCAGGAAAATTTAAAATTGTTTGGGATATCGCAGTATTCCTTGTGAGGTAATGTGCACAAAAGACTTTAAAGTCCGTTACTTTGGATAAATAAAATTCTTTTTGCTCACTGCTCTCATCACTTAAAAGCTTTTGTGCCTCCAGTGCATGCCCTAAAAGAATCCAAGAAACTACTAGATTCCCACAGTACGTCAAAAAGTCTGTTGAATTTTCTAAAATTTGGTCTAGCTTTTTACTACTGTAAAATTCTTTAAACCTGGCCAAAATCTCTTGGGACTTTTCCATATTTTTTTTCATTAGATTAGTTTCGTTTTGCCACTCCGCCGGAATGTCTTGTGTCAAAGTGGCCATAATTTTTTGGCCTAATTTAGCAAACTCTTTTCCTTCATCTTTAAAAATTTTCCTCAAAACAAAATCAATCGCCTGTATTCCATTAGTTCCTTCATAGATAGTGGCAATTTTAGTATCTCTTATAAATTGTTCCATGCCATATTCAAAACAATAACCATAACCTCCATGTACTTGAACTGCATCCACACAGACCTCAAACCCTGCATCAGTGCAAAATCCTTTGCAAAGAGGAGTCAAAAGAGCAATTTCATCCTCTGCTTCCGGATTATCAAATAAATTGGCGGTATATAAGACTAGCCCTCGCATTCCCCGAGACATGGCCCGCATTTTTAAAAGCATTCTTTTTATATCGGGATGCTCAATAATATTTTTACCAAATTGCTCTCTCTCTCTCGCATATTGAATTGAAAGAATTGTTGCCAAATTTGCCTGGGCCTCACCTTGAAGGGCACAAAGAAGTCTGGCCTCATTCATTATTAAAAACATGTTAGACATTCCCTTGAATTCTTCACCAATGAGAGATCCTTCACAGTTTCCATTTTCTCCAAAGGTCAGCTCACAAGTTGCCGAACCATGAATGCCCATCTTTTCTTCAATTTTTGTACATTTCACATCATTGGATTCACCATTTTCTATTTTAAATCGAGGGACGATAAATAGAGATATACCCTTTACCCCTTCTGGGGCCCCGGGGGTTCGGGCCAAAACCATATGAATGTTATTTTCATAGAGATTACTTTCTCCGGAAGAAATAAATATTTTAACACCACTAATTTTATACTTTCCATCCTTTGTGGGAGTAGCGGTAGTTCTTGTCGCCCCAATGTCACTTCCTGCTCCGGCCTCAGTAAGACACATAGTTCCGCCCCAAGTCCCTTCCATCATTTTAGGAATATAAAGATTTTTCTGCTCTTCACTTCCAATGGTCTTGATGCAATTTAGTGCGCCTTTAGTAAGTCCTGGGTACATAGAGAAAGAGACATTTGCTCCTATATAAAGGGACTGACAGGCCATATAAGTAGCATTGGTAGCAGGCATTCCCTCCCATTCCTCTTCCATACCTAAGGCAAACCAACCGTTTTCATAAAACTTTTGCTTCGCGGCGACATAGGACTCTGGAACTTTTACCTGGCCTTCAACCATTTTTACGCCGACTCGGTCGCCCTCTTCTCGAATAGGAAAAATTTCATTTTTGGTAAAACGATCAAACTCTTCCACAATGGCCTGAAGATCTTCTTGCCCATAATCAGGCCTTAAATCTTGAACCTTAAGTATATTAAAAATATTAAAATAGATGTCTTCTAAATCCGTTTTATATTCGGCCATAAAATCCCCTCGTTTAAAATTCAGATATAATTAAAATTTAGTAGGAAAACTAGTTTCTATGCACCATATATCCTATAATCTAAGCATCATGTTAATTCCCATTTTTTTAGGTCTTCTTACTGGTTACATAATGTGCATACCAATTGGGCCCTTAAATATTTTAATTTTTAACACCAAATTAAAAAGAGGGATTGCCCCCGCCATGTCCATAGCGGTTGGTGGCGCCATAATGGATTTTATCTATTTTTTTATCATCCTCTCAGGTCTCTCTCTATTTACCATTAACCCCCAAATTTCCTTTGGATTTAAAATTCTTGGTACTGCCATACTTTTTTTATTGGGAATCAAAGAAATATTCTTTGTCCATGTCGATCTTAGAGAGCGGCCTAAATATAATAGAAAGCTTGGATCAAAAGGATTTTTACTACTTGGAATACTAATCTATATTGGTAATCCAACCATGTTTTTTTCTCTCTCGACCCTATGTGCTTTTATAAAATCTTTTTCATTTTTCCCCAGCACTTTGACCAATAATGCTGTATTTTCCTTATTCGTTGCTTTCGGATCAGTCCTTTGGTTTTATACCCTAATCGTTATTATCGAAAAATTTGAACACAAAATAACCAAGACACTCATGATAAAAATTAATCAGTTCTGTGGCATTCTCATCCTGATTTTAAGCTTCTATCTAGGATATAATCTTCTCTAATAAGTCATTGCCAAAATTGGCGCGACTGGTATAAATTATCCGGGTAGTCAAACGCCAAGGTGGACCCATTGTCATTTTTTGTTCAAATATTTATCTCCATAGGTATCCAGACCCTCATAGGAGTCTATTTTTTAGCTGATGTTTTTCTAACTTATGACACCACCATAACCCCACAAGACCACTTCTATTTTATTATATATTCATTTGGAATTTTTCTTTTTATTAGATCCTTTTTACTTTTCCCTTATTTAATTCTTAAAAAAATAAAACCGATCATTGCCGGTATTTTTCTATCCTTTTGCGAAGCTCTTTTAATTTTTATATCTATTATTGATAACATACTATTTTTTAACCAAGGCCTTCACTTCTATGACAGCCATGTTTTACAATTTTTAACAAATCCTAACTGGAATAGGGAGATACAGATTACCTGGAATGTGTGGATCTCACTTATCTCGCTTTTTCTTGTACTCTTTATCCTGCAAATAGGGTTATTTAAAATTTTAAGTAAAAAATTAAATAGGCCTATGATTAAAAAGCTTACAATCCCTTCCATTATCTCCTTGGGCCTATTTTTAACTTTTTCTAATGTTTACGGGTACCAATTTTATTTTCCAAAAAAAGGAGAAATATTAAGCTCATTCCCCTTTTATAATATAATTTATGACTCTCCCGGACAGGAGCCTCTCGAGGCAAAATACTCATATCCAAATACTACCTATAAAGAAAAAGAAAATAAGCATGTTTTCCTACTCATGGCAGAATCATTAAGAAGCGATATGTTCACTCCTGAATTAATGCCTCTTGTGAATGAATTTGCTGAGAAAAATGGGTGCTTTATCTCCCCTCGACACTACTCTGGTGGGCACACTACTGAACATGGAATTTTTACCTCAATTTATGGCCTAAATGGTTATCACTTCCAAAACTTCAGAGTAAAAAATCTCCCCCCCCTAGGCCTTAAATATTTAAAAGAAAGTGGTTATGATATTTTAGGTGGTTCTGCTTCATCGCTAAAATCCTTTAACGGACTTGGATATATTTTTGAAATATTTGATGAGTTTGAACAATTCTTAGGAAATGCTGTATATAACGATGACCTAGATATGGTTAATTGGGCCTTAGACAAGATAAAAAAAGATCGATCGCAATTTTTATTTTTATTTTTTAATAGCACCCATCACAATTATTACTATCCACCAGAATTTGAAATTTACCGACCAGTAATAGAAAAAGATTTTAATCATTTGAAAATTGCCGGTAAACCAAAGATTAAAGAAAAATTTTTCAATAAATATAAAAATAGTGTTCGCTACGTAGACCACCTGCTGGCAAAATTTCTCAGAGAAGCGCTAAAAAAAACCAATGGGAAATCTATTATTGCTATTGCGGGAGATCATGGTGAGGAATTTTGGGAAGAAGGCCTGCTCGGGCATAGTAATACCAACTTCATAAACCCTAAAATCCAAGTTCCCTTTATCATCTGTGATTTAGAAAAAAAGTTGGCAACAGATGAAATTAAGCTGACCTCCCATGTAGATATTATCCCTACTATCTTAGCTAATTTATATCCTGATAAATCTTGGTCCCAATATTTCAATGGCCAAAATATTTTCTCCCCCAACAAAAAACTTTATAGTGTGGTTACTCCTCCACTCTTTCCCTACAAGAAAAATAAAATTTGTCTCATTACTGAAGAAAAAAAATATTGGTTTAAAAAGAACTCTAAAAAACTTCATACACTAAAGAGCTATAAAGTTACTAATCTAGAAGATCAAAAGATAGAACTCTCTTTAAAAGATCAAAAGGTCCAAAAAAATATACTCGATCAATATTCAAAAGATGCTTATAAATTCTTAGGTCCGGTCTCTACCTATGATTAAAAACTTAATACCATATCCTGGAGAACAGCATGAATTCGATTAAAGGACTTAGCAAAAAAGTTCTTCTAGTAGTCTTAGATGGCTTTGGCATCAACCCTGATTCCCCTAAAAATGCAATCGAAGGGGCCCAGACACCTCATTTTGACGAGCTATTCTCGAGCTATCCCTCCACCACCATTAATGCCAGTGGAGTCCATGTCGGACTTCCAAAAGGAATAATGGGGAATTCTGAAGTAGGACATATGAACTTAGGTGCTGGTAGAGCGGTGACCCAAGACCTTGTTAGAATAAATAAATCAATAACAGAAGGGACTTTTTCGACCCTTCCTAAACTAAAAGAACTGATAGAAAAGGCCAAGGCCTCAAATGGCCGGGTTCATTTACTTGGCCTTTTATCCGATGGTGGAGTCCATTCCCACATTGATCATATTGAAGAAATAATTAAAGTGCTTAAAAGTAATAATATTGAAGTTTTCCTCCACGCTTTTATGGATGGCAGAGATACTCCTCCTAAAAGTGGGGCAAATTATCTTAAGCGCATAAATAAAGTTGAAGGTTTTACATTTGCCTCCATGCAGGGAAGATCTTGGGGAATGGATAGAGATAGACGTTGGGAAAAAATTAAAAAGGCCTATGACACCTTTACTGGAAAGGGAGAAGTTACGGACCTTTCTCCTATGGAGTATTTAAAATCTGAATATAAAAAAGAAATTTATGACGAATTTGTTACTCCCATGCTTTTTAACCAGGACTATGCCATAGGAGCTGATGACTGTGTTTTCTTTGTAAATTATAGACCCGATCGTGCCATTCAAATATCGCTGGCCTTTAATCTTCCCGAGTTTAATGAATTTGAAAGGTCTGTAATTCCAAAATATTACCTTTGCATGGGCCCTTATGTGGAAGATCAGATAAAGCTTCCAATTCTATTTAATAAAGAAATGCTAAGTGGCGTTCTCTCAGAATACTTAGCTGAAAAAGATCTCAAACAATTTAAAATAGCTGAAACTGAAAAATATGCTCATATCACCTTCTTCTTTAATGGTGGAAAAAAAGATCCTTTTGATGGAGAGGATCAGATCTTAATCCCCTCACCTAGAGAAGTAGCTACCTATGATCAAAAACCTGAAATGAGTGCCCTTTTGGTTTTAGATAAACTAGTTGAGACTATCAACCAGGATAAATACGATTTTTTCTTAGTTAATTTCGCTAATTCAGATATGGTCGGACACACCGGAAACTATAAAGCTGCAGTATCTTCTATTGAGACTCTAGATCATTGTATTGGGCAACTCATGAAAAAATGTGAAGAAAAAGATATTGCACTAGTCCTTACATCTGATCATGGTAACAGTGATCAGATGGCCCATCATGATGGAACACCTCATACCGCCCACACCACAGCTTTAGTCCCTTTTTCTCTTTTTCATAAATCTCTCAAAAATAAAATTTTACAATTAGAGGAAGGTGACCTGGCCTTACAGGATGTGGCGCCTACAATTCTTGAATTAATGGATCTACCTATACCTAATATTTTTTCTGGAAAACCTATTTTTAAATAAGGATTTTACAGGTAAAATTTTTTTATGACACAAAAAAAATCGTTAAAAACCATTGGCATTCTAACTAGTGGTGGTGATTGCCCCGGAATGAACTGTTCTATTCGTGCTATAGTTAGAACCGCCATAGGTGAAGGTATTCGCGTAAAAGGCATTGAGGGTGGTTATGCCGGTATTTTCAAAGAAAACATCATAAATCTATCTATTTCCTCGGTGGGAAACATTATTCAACGGGGTGGAACAATTCTGCGCTCGAGCCGATGCCTGGAATTTCATGAAAAATCCTTTCGCAAAAAGGCCGCAGTAATTTTAAAACGACATGGTATTGACGCCTTAGTGGTCATGGGGGGAAATGGCACTTTTGCCGGGGCCCACATCTTCAACCAGGAACATGGTATCCCTGTCGTTGGAATCCCTGGAACCATTGATAATGATATCATGGGTACTGAATATTCAATTGGTTTTGATACTGCCATTCAAACTGCCATGGAGGCCGTAGATAAAATAAGAGATACCGCCTTCTCTCACAACCGTAATTTTTTAATTGAAGTAATGGGTAGAAAATCTCCGGCCATAGCTTTAAAAGTTGGAGTCTGCTCTGGAGCAGAAAATATTATTTTAAATCCAGAGGAAGAAGATCTTGATCAAGTAGTAAAAGATATAAAAAGAGGGATAAAAAGAGGAAAGAAATCCTCTATTATCATTGTTGCCGAAGGAGAAGAGCCAGGCCTTAGCTATGCACTTCAAGCAGAGCTAAAAGAAAAATATAAGATTGATTCCACAGTTTGTATTTTAGGACATATCCAAAGAGGAGGTAGCCCGACGGCATTTGACCGTTTTATGGCCTCTAAAATGGGATTTATGGCGGTAAAGGCCTTAATAGCAAAAAACTATCCATCGGTTACCATTTATAAAAATGGTAGAGTTACTATTGCCCCATTGAAAAAATGTCTTGATACTAAAAAGAAACCTAAAAAAGAGGCATTAGAACTTATCCGTGCTCTCTCTATCTAAAAAATAGCAATTAAGTGTTTTAATTCCATTTTCCTTGAGAACAGAACTGTGAACTAGAGGAATATCTTTGGCGATGACTTTGTGAATACTCTGACATCCTTTAATTTTTGAATCACAAAAATGCTCATGTTTTCTATCGCAAATAATTTTGAGTTTTGCACCTCTTCCAGTTTGGCAAACCACCTTCTCATTTTTAATATCGATAAAGCTTTTGATTAAATTGCCTTTTGATTTTTCTTGGCAAAAATCATTTATCTTAACGGCAAATCCCATACAATCCAGCGTCAGACTATTTTTAACCTCGATAAAAGGACTTGGATTGATCCCCTTATAAGAACAGATTCGAGAGAACTCATAAATCTTATCGAAAGATTCAATGATTTTTATTTCTTTAATTTTTGCAAATGTTGCAAAGGAATGGATAATAGCGATAAAACTTAGCAGTCTTATCACTTTATTAGAAAGTACGAGCAAATTTGATTTGAAGCTGTAGTTGATTTTCTTTTTCCTTGAGTTGATTTTCATATGAAATATTGGCCACCATGCCATCGATGATCTCTTTATTTATTTCGGCCAAAACAGTACTACTTTGAATATCGTAATTTACTCGTGAATTCATATCAAAATCATAAAAATCTTTAAACCCTTCAAGGTAGGCCTTACCCGTGATTTCAGCTTGAAGTTTAAAATCAATCCAAGGATTTTGAAAAATCATTGAACCATAACCTTTTAAAGGTCTTGCCTTAAAACGAATTCTTAAATCTTTTGAAAATCCTATGTGTAATTTTGGATTTAGTGTCTTCTTAGCAGAATATAGTTTCTTAACTCCAGATCCTGCATCAGATTTTTTTGCCTCTTGAGAGATTCTTCTATCAAGATATTTTAAAAAATATTTTCCTAAATACTTGGTCTTCTCTTTAGGAGATACGACAACACCCCTTAGGTTATACAACCTGGCCATTTCTTCATTTTGTTCCCAATTTCTAAAGGTATTTCTCATCTCATTTAAGATACCCTTATCATCTTCCGCTGAAATAAATTGGACCCAACTTTTGTGTTCAATAGGGGCCACTTCAAAGTCATCACTTGGAAAATAATTAGCAGGAGCTCTACCAGCAAATGCTGGAAGACATAAAACAAAAAGGATTGCCATTACCCAAAGATTTTTCATTTTTCCTAAATTTTTCATCTGTCGATATCCTTTCCAACAGAGGGGGGTTTTAAATTATTATACCCTCATAGTTGGTAAACTTTAAATTTCTACCTTTAAGGATGCATGGGTCGTGCCAATAATGAATGCCTAATAACGGATACTTAGATGATTTATCGTGTCTATTTTTTGTTCAAATGGTAAGAAATGATCAAGGTACATAGATAACTACTTAATATTAGATAATAACTGAAATTTTAATCGTTTATTAACTCTTTTGTGTCTTCAACCAAAGAGTTTAGAAGGGTTCTAGTTTTGGCATCTATTTCCATATTTTTAGTTTGTGATTTTAGCGCCTTAACAAAAGCATTCGCCGTCATGCCTTTGGGAAGAGCAGCTTTTCCTCTTGCTTTCCCCACAACAATGCCACCATTTTTCAACGCCCTTCGAAGCTCTGCACGTTTACTAATATTACCTTTACAAATTTCCTTTTCGACCTTTGTCTTAAAGGCGGATTTATTAAGAGCAAAGAATTCTAAAAGTACATATTTTTCGATGGAAAATTTCTTGGCCGCTTCTTTAATTTTTTTAGGTAGTTTGGCCAACAAAAGACTTCGATGAACCTCAGTTTTAGAAATACCTAAGGCCTGGACAATTTTTCTCTCTGAGGCCTTAGTGGCCTTTTGATAATTAAGAATACCATTGGCCTTATCCACATAGTGAAGCTCCTCTCGCGAAGAGTTTTCTGAAAACTGAATCGCCATCAACTCTTCTTTGCTCTTGTTTTCAAGGACAAAACAAGGGGCCTTTTTCATGTTAATTGATGACATGGCCCGAAATCGTCTCTCACCGCAAATCAAAGTAAATTTGTGCCCTTCACGGTGAAGAACTAAAGGTTGAATCAAACCATTAGTACGAATATTTTCTCCCAAATCTTTAATAGAAGAATCATTAAATTTAGTCCGCACTTGATCCTTGACCTTAATATCCGCCAAGTTAATTTCATCCAGTTGAGCGCCTTTTAAAAGCTTCTGGTCTGAGGCACGAAAGAGTTCATATTTTGTCTCGAGTGAGATAGTTTTACGATTTTTCTTTGATACCCTAGGGGCAAATTTCTTTCCCATGATTTTTCTCCACTTCCCTGTGTTGAATTAGGTATTAAAGATCTAAGGCCTCCCAAAGTGCCTCATAATCTTCTCTTCCTCTGGCCCTTTTTCCTAATAGGAAAATAGGTCTTTTAGTTGATATGGATTCCTGCATATTAACTAGGTTACGAATTGAAGGAGTTATATGGAATGATTGAGAGAGTTCATGCAATCTCTGCTGTTCGATCTTTCTTCTTCTATTTACCATAGACGGAATAATAGAGAATTCCAGATCAGGGTTTTCTGTTTCCTTAATAATCTCAAAGGTATCCATCAACTCTTCAAGTCCATCGATGGAATAATCTTGTGCTTGAGTGGGAATTAAAACCTTATCTGCTGCCACCAAGGCCATAATTAACTCATCTCCAAGCATGGGAGGAGTATCAATTATGACGTAATCATAATTTTCTTTTATTTTGTCTATTCTATTTTTTAGCAGTCTTTCTTTTCTACCAGCACTTTTTCTAATCTCCGCTTCAGAGAGAATTAAAAGCTTCGATAAATTGGCCATATGTCTACTAGAAGGAATGATCGAAATATTTTTATAAAAGTCTTCCTTACCCTCAACCTGAACTACCACATCCTCAAAATCAACATCTCCAATTAACCACTCCGGAATCAAAGTTCTTTGGATTTGTACTCCAAAGGTTGAACTTAAATTTGCCTGAGAATCCAGGTCTATGACCAAAATTTTATTTCCCTTATTGGCCAGATGACAAGCTAGTTGAAAACACTGCATTGTCTTGCCTACTCCACCTTTGTTATTGGCAATAGTGATAACTTCCATGATTCACTCCTTATTGATGACTTTCCCCCAAATTTTATAAAAATATGAAAGGGGACGTCAAAAATGATCGTCAAATAGTTACCTAACCTAAACAATCAATTAAATTGATTTCCCAAGCTCTAGTTAGTATTATTCTGGGAAATAAAATCTTAGGAGGATTAAGTGATTTCAAGCATTAAGACCGGAGAGCTCATGAAAAGAATGGCCAGTGGTGACAAACTGCGTCTAGTAGATGTCCGAGAGGTTGAAGAGTTTAATGCATCACACCTAGAAGAATCAGAATCAATGCCCGTAACTTGCTTTCAAAAGCATTATCAAGAAATCCTCCAAGATAAAGATGAAGAAATTATCCTAGTTTGCAGGAGTGGTGGTCGAAGCATGATTATTGCCATATTCCTAGAAGGCCAAGGCTATAAGAATCTTGTCAACTTTGATGGCGGCGTGTTAGGTTGGGCCGAAAGTGGGCTGAAATTGACTCCAACCCAAGAGATCCTTCCCTCCCATCTAAAGGCCATGCCTGATCTTTTTTAATTATGATAAATCTGCACGAAATAAATAAAAATGAACACCTTCCTCAGATTACTCCTGAAGAAATTTCAGATGAAAAAGTAATAGAAGAAATCTGGCAGTTAAAAGAAGAGTTAAAAGACCAAGTTCTAATTCTTGGCCATCACTATCAACAAGACGAGGTAATTCAATTTACTGACTTCACCGGAGATTCTCTCGCCCTAGCAAA
Organism: Campylobacterota bacterium; assembly: GCA_003650125.1. Classification (GTDB taxonomy): domain Bacteria; phylum Bdellovibrionota; class Bacteriovoracia; order Bacteriovoracales; family Bacteriovoracaceae; genus SMWT01. The sequence continues at coordinate 16,294 of QNFX01000002.1, read as the reverse complement.
AAAGGCCAAAACTTCAGATATCCCCTATGTCATCTTTTGTGGCGTCCATTTCATGGCCGAGACGGCAGATATGCTAACTAAGAAAAAGCAAAAAATTATATTACCTGATTTGATGGCAGGTTGTTCTATGGCCGATATGGCAACTGGTGATGAAATTGAGCAATGTTGGGAAACCTTAAAACAACATACTGAAGAAAAAATTATTCCTATCACCTACATAAACTGCACCGCTGAACTAAAGGCCTTTGTAGGAAAAAATGATGGCAGTATATGCACTTCTTCCAACGCACGAAAAATTATCGAATGGGGATTAGAGAGAGGAGAGAAACTTTTATTTTTTCCTGATCAACATCTAGGAAGAAATACTTGTTTTGATCTGGGAATTTCCCTAGATGAGATGGTGGTCTATAATCCTCATCTAGTTAATGGCGGATTAACTCCTGAACAAATTAAAAAGGCAAAAATTATTCTTTGGCATGGTTTCTGCTCGGTGCACCAAGGATTTAATGCAAGTCAGATTAAAAATATCAAAGCAAGCTCACCTGAAACGATAGTTATTGTTCACCCAGAATGTAACTTTGAAACAGTTCAGGCAGCTGATTTAAATGGCTCTACCTCCTATATAATAGATACCATTGAAAAGGCCCCTGCAGGATCTCGTTTTGCGGTAGGTACAGAAATTAACCTTGTAAATCGCCTAGCGGCCAAATACACTGATAAAAAAATTATTTCCCTAGCTCCATACCAGTGCTTGTGTACCACCATGTATCGGATCAGACCCAGGTGGCTTTTAAATAGCTTTAGGGGAATAAAAAGTAATAGACCTATTAATGTTATTGAAGTTGATCAAGACACTACTAAATATGCTATGAAGGCACTAAATAATATGTTGGAGATTTAAATATCATGGAAGTTTCACAAATTACAGAAAGTACACAAGTACAACCCGTAGAAATGATTTACGCTGATTTCAATGGAAGTGCACCTCTTGCCCGAGAAGTAAAAAATTACCTTCTTAAAAGAATTGAAGATGGGCCTTTTGCCAATCCAAATTCAATTCATCGAGTTGGTAGAAAAACCTTGATGGGTATGGAAAAGGCCCGAGAGATCTGTGCTGAAAAATTAGGAGCAAAATCCAATCAGATAATTTTCAACTCAGGTTCAACAGAAGGTATAGCAACGATTTTTCATTCCTTAATCCAAAGAGCAAAAGAGAAGGGAAAAGATTTTCTAATTATCTCAGGGATTGAACACTCTGCAGTTTATAATACTTTTAACTATTACCTCAATAATGGTTTTGAGGGAAAAGTTCTCCCCACCTCAGAAGATGGAGTTATCTGTTTAGATACTTTAAAAAAATGGTTAGCAGAATATGGAGATCGTCTGGCCCTTGTCAGTGTTATGGCGGCCAACAATGAAACTGGAGTAATTCAACCTTTTAAAGAAATCGCTAAGGCCTGTAGTGAATGTGAGGTGCCTTATTTTTCTGATACCACACAGCTCCTTGGTAAATACCCCTTCAACTTCCAAGAATCTGGAATAGATTATGCTGTTCTTTCAGGCCATAAAATTGGCGCGATGACTGGAACTGGGTTTGTTTTGGCCAAAGATCCTATGACTTTAAAACCACTACTAATTGGTGGTGGACAGGAAAGAGGGCTTCGTGGGGGAACTCAAAACTATCTTGGTTATGAAACTATCGCGGTTGCTTTAAATGCTATCCCCACTAAGATGGATAAGTTCATTGAACTTGCCCAAAAAAGAACTAACTTTGAAAAAGAAATAAAAAAAACATTTCCTCAGGTGAAAATTATTGGTGAAGGGGCCCCAAGACTTCCCAGTACTACTTATATTTCTTACCCAGGAATTCATGGCCAGGCCGTACAAATAGAATTAGAGTCTCGAAATATTTTTGTTTCCACTTCTTCGGCCTGCTCAGATAACAACCCTCAAACTTCTCGAGTTTTAAAAGAAATGAAAATCGATGATTCGATAGGAAGAGGAGTCATTAGAATAAGCTTAAGCTTATGTTCATCCCAAAATGCCTACGGTAAAATTTTGGAAGGTTTAAAAGATTCTTACTTAAAACTTTCCAAAGTTGCGGCATATTCATGAACATCGGTGTTCTTAGCGTACTCCTCTTAATAACATCATGTTTTTTCACTCCAAGTTCTATAAAACAGATCTTCAGTGAACCCGAATTTAAAAACCAAAAAGCAAATTTAAATTTATTAATTTCCAATGGCCTTTCAGGAAAACTTGCCCCTCAAGAGAGTATCAAAAGTAGCAAGATCAATTTTAAAGATATTCCATCCCTTTTGATTGGAGGGGAGAAGGCCTTATACTCCTATTTTAAAATTGCTAAAGAAAGATATAAGGACTCAGTTCTTTTACTCGATAGTGGCGACCTATTTAAGACTGGTTCAAGTGAAATAGAGATACAAAAAGTTATAAGCTTATATAAAAAGATTGGGTTTGATGCGGTCGCCTTATCTCGGAGAGACATAAAAGAATTATCTCCTTTTGTAGGAGAAAAGAATTTTGAAATACCTTTCCTCCTTTCAAATGTAGTAGACATCAAAAAAATGAGGCCGCTTAAAAAAAATGGTGTAATACCTTATAGAATAATTAACAAGGGCCCGTTTAAGATTGGGATTATAAATATCACCTCCATGAAAAGATTTAGACCCGGTCTCTATATGGAAGATCCTATTCTCACCATCATTAAGATTAAAAAAGTATTTAGAAAAAAGAAAGTAGATATAACCATCTTAATGGCAGACTTTGATTCAAAATGTATTTCCACACTAATTCAGATTCCAAAAGCCTTTAAAGATTTTAAAAAACACCAACTAAAATGTCCTCCAAATGATCCCTTATACACATTTATAAAAAGGATTCCTCCAACTAGTGTAGATTTAATTTTAACTAATAATAAGATACAGGCCCAAGGATTTTTAAAAAACATTCCGATCATTCAAACATCGGGAGAAGGGAAATATCTGGCCCGAGTGCGTTTAAACTTAGAACCTCAGAGCAAGAAACTAGATCTGAAAAGATCTTTTATTCTCCCTCCGATCCTCACTTGTAATAGTTTTTTTAATAGCACCAAAGATTGTTATCTCGGTGAAGGAGAAACATATTTCTCCAAAGAAAATGCTCGTATAGAGATTATTCGCAAGTCATCTTATAAAAAAATTCCAGCAACCTATCTGGGAAAAACAATACCTGTTTCAGATAATTTAGTTACAAACTAAGACACCCTTTCCATCACACATAGCGGTTAGTCCACGCTGGCAAAAACCAGCAGGATTCCCTTTATAACATCCAAATTTAATCTCTCTATTTTGATAGGCATATCCTCGATAACATGCAGGTAAGCCTTTCTCACCACAATTTTCGACACCACAAAACTTATCTCCTGTTTGTGGACATTGTGTGGGAACCACCTCATACCAACCAAAGCGACACCTATCACAAATATATTCTCCGACCGTCTCACATTTAGTATTTACTTCATGACAGCGAATAGCAGTTCCTTCTCTAAAGTCATCTGATTTGCTTCCTAAAAGGCCTCTTTTCTTGCCCTCTAAGTGGGGCAAAAAAACTGCTCCAGGAATCAAGGATTGTTTAAGGCCTACAGAAAACCGGCCCCTATTATAAGAAGTCTTTTTTAACTTGTGATTTCCCAATTCCCTAATCTCTTCCTCTACCAGATTTAAAAGAGGATATTTAAATTCATATTTTTTCCCATCTTTTTCAAAGAATAAAATTAAGTGAAGGGGAGGGAGATTATTAATCTTTTTACTCTTTCCAGTTAAATAAACTTTTAAACCCTCTATCGCTTTTAAATGAAGACCCGAATGATTAAGCATCTCTTTACGACAATCACTACCATTGAGTTTAATCAGCTTTAACTCTCCATTTTTCTTTCGAGGAATTTTATATACTAGACAATATTTTTGATCCATAGTCTCAAAAATAATTAATGGCCACCAAGTGGATGCTGGTCTTTTTATAGGATTACCTGAATTTATAACTTTTTTGCTAAGTAAAGTTACTTTATAAGTCGAGGCCAAATTTAAATATGCCTCACTTTCAAAAAGCTTTAGATTACTTCCTTTGCTACAAGAAATAAAAAATAACAAAAAAACTAATCTACTTAGCATTTGGCAAATACCTCATACAACGAAATCCAATCTCATAGGTCTTAGGTTCTTTAATCGGGCGAACTAACAAATTTAAATTAATTGGTTCAAAAGCACTTTCATCCCACGATTCTCGAAAACCAAGACGATGAGAATCCGAGGCCACTGGAAAGTAAAAACTTGAGACCCACAAATTCTTTGAAGGAGTAATTGGATTTCTCATATATTGCATTTTACCCCCTAAAACATTAGAGAGTCCGATCCAAGAATTCGACTTAAACTGAAAAGTTGAATAACTAGATAGTTTTAAACATTCTTGGGTATAGGCCTTTAGGCAATATTCTTTTTTAAAAGTAAAATCTGAGTACCTTTTAGCGCTATATAAAAAAGCATCTATCCGCTGCCTGGACCAAGGATAGGAAGATCTGAAATTTTTAAAAGGTTTTGGTTTTTTTAAATCACCTGGATAAAAAGTAGCTGCATCAAAAACCAATGAAGTTGCTACCTGCTTCCCCTTAAAAGCACAAAAGTCTGCCATTTCCTCCGCAATTAAATCCGTTATAGGCATAGATAAATCCTCAGAAACATTTTGTGGTTCTTTTTCTAAGTTTTTCCATTCCAAGTAATCTCTTTTAGTGACCAAGTGCCGATCTATTAAAATTAAGCGGTTAAAATTATCCCATCTCCAATCAATATTTCCTTTTTGATAGGGCCCATGGGCATAAATTCTTTGTGGCAAAATAGTTTCATGACAGAAATCTTTTAAAATTAAAGGGAAATTAAACTCCCCTACTCCCAAATTTACCAAGACCCCGGTTGTTGATGCGCCGGATAACACGCTTACAAACTTTGCAGAGGAAAAAGGTAAAATAGAAATTTGAGCGCCAAATTTATCTTTAAATTTTTTAATGAAACAATTTAGAAAATCTGGATTACATCTATAAAAAGTAGGATCAATTGATTTATTTTTTCCAAATTCTTTAACACATTGAAGTTTTTCCTTCGCTATCAACCCCTTAAAATCTCCTTCAGACCAAATATCACGAATTTTTATAGAAGCATTCAAAAAGGACTCATAAGCGATTTTTTTCCGAACGATTCTATCAACCTTTCTCAGATCCATCCGATGTTTAATTAAAACTCCTGAAAGAATCAGTAAGATTCCCGTCATCAGAGTTAAAAGAGCTATTTCCCTTTTTACCATATAGAGCATATCTTATAATAAAAAACTCAAAATTTGGAATTACTAATGGAATGGATTGAAAAAGCAAATGAAGATATCAGGCCACAAAACCAAGTTCTCTCCTTTGAAAATTATATGGAGTATTTCTCTAAAAATACCCTAAAAGAGTGCCGGCCTACCTTTAGTTATCTGCTTGATATGATCAACCATTTTGGAAGAAACGAAAATGATGGATTTAATCTTTTTTTAAAAGAAGAACCAGATTGCCCTGCAGTGTATGGCCAGTTTAAGCCTCAAGAGTCTCTGTATGAAAACTTAATAAATTTTTTTGAAGAAGGAATAAATAATAAGTTCATCCTTTTAGTCGGGCCAAATGGATCATCTAAATCCAGTCTAGTCAAAAAACTCATGAAAGGGGCCGAACTGTATTCAGAAACTAAGGAAGGCTCTCTCTATAGTTTTAGCTGGGTGTTTCCGAATGATAATTACCTTAAGGGGGTCATGGGCCTTTCCACACAGTCCAAGTCAGAGAATATAGAGTCTTATGCAACTTTAGATGATAAAAGTATTTCTGCTATCTTACCAAGTGAACTAAAAGATCACCCACTGCTTTTAATCCCCCTTAATTATCGTCAAAAATTACTTGATACAAAACTTATCGATCATCCCAAAATCTTAGAATCAGTACAAAAATCTTATCTCTATAGAGGGGATCTCTCTAAAAGAAATCGTATGATCTATGATGCTCTCCTCAAAAATTACAAGGGTGATCATAAAGAAGTTTTAAAGCATATAAAAGTCGAACGCTTTACCATAAGCCGCAGATATTCAACTGGAGCGGTTACAATTGAACCTCAAATCCATGTAGATGCAAAAATGCAACAAATCACTATGGATAAGAGACTTCAAAGCCTTCCTCCAAGTTTGCAATCTTTAAATCTCTTTTCTATGCAAGGAGAAGTAGTTTTGGCCAATAGGGGCATTTTAGAATATTCCGATCTATTAAAACGACCTTTGGATGCTTTTAAATATCTTTTAATGACCATGGAAACAGGAACTATCAACCTAAGTGGAATCTTAACAGAACTTGATATCTTTTTTATAGGAACATCAAATGAGATCCATCTTGCGGGATTTAAACAACATCCTGATTATAATTCTTTCAAAGGACGATTCAACTTTATTAGAGTCCCCTACCTTTTAAACTATAAGGAAGAAGCAAAAATTTATCTCAACCAAATAAAAGGTCTTAGACTTAAAACTTTTTTTGAACCCTATGCGCTTAGAGTTTTATGTCTCTTTGCTGTCATGACCCGACTTCGTGCCTGCCAAAGCAAAAATTACTCAGATAAAAATCTCTCTGCTATCGCCTCAAATTTAAACCCCATAGAGAAAGCACTACTCCTAACAGAGCAACCTAAATTACCAAACCTTGATATTGAGTCTCAACAAATATTAAACAATGGACTAGATCAAATTCAAGATGAATTTAGATATGAAAACCTCTACGAAGGAAAATTTGGACTCTCACCAAGAGATCTAAAGAAAATCATTTATAAGTTGGCCGCAAAACACAAAAATGTTACTTTTATGGATGTTTTAGAAAATTTAGAAAAAATGATTCAAGAAAAAAATGAATTCGATTTTTTAAATATGACTCCTCAAGGTGACTATCATAATCCTATTAGATTCATCTCTCTACTTAGGGAGTATGCTCTTAATCGCTTTGATCGAGAACTTAGAGATAGCTTAGGGCTGATTGATGACAGATCCTATGAAGAACACATCAAAAAATACATTACCCACATCAATTCTATGATCAAAGGTGAAAAAGTTCATAATAAAATCACCGATAAATTTGAAGACTACAATGAGTATTTCATAAAAGAATTTGAGACCAGCATTAATTTAACTGAACAGCCAAAAAAATTCAGATCTTATCTTATATCAAAACTAGGGGCCTTTGCTCTTGATAACCCTGGGAAAAACTTCACCTATGGGGAAGTTTTTCCCGATGTGATCCATAAGTTACAGGAATCCTTTAGAAATGAGCAAAAGAAATACATCCAGAATGTCTCCAAAAACCTAGTTTTTTACGAATCTGAAATGGATAAAAATAGTGATCAATCTCTTCCCTCGTCCCTGTCTGAAAAAGATAAAGAGCAGATTTCCCATATCTTTTCAAATCTGATACAAAATTTCGGCCACTCCCATAAGGGAGCGACAACTACTTTGAAATTTATTATTAAAGAACGTTATTAACAAATGCCCATTTTAGAGAAGAGCTTTTTAAAGGACCGCTACCTCGCGGTCTATCTGGTTGATGAAATCCACGATAATTATCGGCTTGATCAGTATACCCAAATTTATCTCTCTAATTTTTCCCGCCAACAGCTTAAGAAAAAAATCGCTGATGGTGAGATTAAAATCACCGGCCGAGACCATAAATTAAGACCTTCAACCAAGGTCAGATATAAAGAAAAAATCTCCATTGAAATTCCAAAAACATTTCAAGAGGATGAATTCTGGAAAGGTGAACAAATTGAACTCATTGAAACTCCTGAAATCGTCCATGAAGATAAAGATCTTCTAGTCATTTCAAAACCACCATTTATGTCCACCCATCCTACTGGTCGACATCTATTTAATTGCGCTACCGTCTTCTTTGAATCGAGTCTTGGACACACTTGCCATTCAATTCACCGCCTAGACCGTGAAACCTCCGGGATCTTACTCCTGGGGAAAAACCCTAAAATCGCTTCCAGCATGACGCCTCAATTTGAAAAAGGCGAAGTAAAGAAGTGTTATTTTTTCATTGCTAAAACTGAAAATCCTCCAGACGAGGATTCGTTTGTTGTAAATGAAAGACTTGGGGCCGCTGGGACAGGCCTTAAAAGAGTTTATATAAATCATTATCCAGAAGACTCTCTAGAGGGAAAAAGGGCCAAGACCACCTTTAAAATTCTCCACCGGGAAAAAGGGTATGTTTTAGGTCTGGCCTTCCCCCATACTGGAAGACAACACCAGATCAGAGTTCATGCCATGATAAAAAATCTTCCTCTCCTAGGAGATAAACTGTATTTGGGCGATTATGAAACGTTTCAACGATTTAAAGATAATAGGGCCAGTGAAGAGGATCATAGTTTTATGGAAATGCCTCGCCATGCCCTGCACTCTATGGCCATAAATCTAAAACACCACTCCTCTAGAAGAACATTTATGACAGATATCCCCCAGGATTTAAATACCTGGATGGGGGATAACCTTTCTGTCAATCTAGAGGATTTAAAGAAAACTTTAAGTGATAATTTAGTTAATTGGGAATGAAAGCCCTATGAATATTCCTGAATAACTATTGCTCAGATTAAATTGTGCCTCTAACTGAGTCAAAAGATGCTCATATTTTTCCCAAGGAACTTTTCCAGTTATCCCAACGTTTATATTAGAATAAAACCCATAGGTCCTCGAAGCGCTATTTAAATTAACTCCCATAGGAATTGCTAAATAGGGAAAGGCCTCATTGCCCCAGAAATTAAAACCTTTTGAAACCATCGGGGCGGCATCGATTCTATTAACTCTTTCCTCGTATTCTTTCCCGTTGGAATAATTACCCTTAACAGAAATTCTTGGTTGCTTTAGATAATCAGGAAAAAGCTCATAATCAAATCCTAAAAAGAGTTTCCCTGCCCTCTCTCCACTAGTATAGGCGAGTCCTCCCTCTAGAGTCATTTTTGAATTTAGTCTCTGGGTATATCTGGCCTGAAAACCGGCACCACCACCTGCGGTGAAGTCTCCTACGATTTCAGCTGAAAGCAGTTTTTTATCCGTTAAAATAGGATACATAGACCATCCCATTCCTGAGGCCCAGACCCCACTAGTATTTAGAAAAAGCACCATAATAATAAGTGATCTCAGCATGTTTTCCTCCATTAAATATCCAGAATCACGATACCTCTCTATTCTAGAGAAGAAATAGAAAGTCCGTCAAAATCAAATTTATTGACGTAAACCACCTAGAACACTATAAAAACCCATACCTCTTGCGGTGGCCGTAGTTCAGTTGGTAGAGCACCTGATTGTGGTTCAGGTTGTCGCCGGTTCGAGCCCGGTCGGCCACCCCATTTCTCCCTGTACTAATTCCCAATAAAATCTATGTGATGCTATGCGTTTGCCTCAAAATAAAGAATGCTCCGAGAAAAACGATTGATGAAAGGTAAAATAAAAAGACAGGTTTTTCTGAATATTTTTTTCTATTAATAAGAAAATAGGCAATCAGTCCACATATCAAAAATGGAATAATATCCCAACCAGCTAGCTCTAATCTCTTTTTTAATATGGGATAGATAAGCACATAAGATATTATAAAGAAAAACCCGATAACTCTTTTGCCCATTTTCAAACCTAAAAGAGTCGGAATAGTATTAATTCCGGCCTTCTTATCCCCTTCCACATCCTTTAAATCAATAAAGTTAATAACCAGGGTAATACAGAGTAAAAAATAAATGGCCAAATCTGGTGATATGCTAAATTTTCCCGTCAGAGTAAATTTTCCCAAGATGAGCATCACGAGAGAATTAATCGATATAAAAAGTTTAGAAATAACTGGAACTCTTTTTAAACGCATTGGTGGCATGGAATACAGATAATAATTCCCGATAAATATCAAGATACAATAAAAAGTCTGAAAATTTACATTAGCAGCATAAATTAAACTAAATGCCAGGGAAAGGATTCCGATCTTCTTGTAATAATCTAAGGGAATAGATCCTTTAATCAAAGGTCTTCCCTGGTTACTTACTTTATCAATTTCAAGGTCAGCAATATTATTGGTAACAATGGAAAAAAGACATGCCATGCCAATGGCCAGGCAAGTTAGAATAGTATCAAAAAAAATCCTTTGATCCCATTTAAAGAAATCAACCCCCTCTTCGTAAAAACCAAGAGCATAGCCACATGCCAGCATCATTAAGAAATGCCCAATTCTAAGATAGCGTAAATCCTTTAATACCTCTTTAAAATACTTTTGATTATGTAAATGAAGAATCGCTAATCCATTTATAAATATAAGTAAAAGGAAGTAATCAGCATGCATCTTAGGAGACATCCTGGCCCAATAAAGTTTTAAGGCATCTAAAAAACCTATAGATAAAAAAGGAAACATTCCATATAAAAAGATAGTCCCGTAAATAAAAAAAACAAAGAGGAGAGATTTTTTTAAAGAGGCCTTTTTAAAAAAGAATGAGAAATAAAAAAAAGAAAGGAGAATAATGGCAATTTCGATTTTTATTCCTGGAGTAGCTCCCGGCCTATCATCTCCAATAGACCAAAAAGAAAAAAATCTTTGGAGCATCTCAGAATGCATATAAGGATGCAGATAAAGCATCTCATCCTTCCCTCCACTGATTAATAAATCCAAAGTGGGGGCCAGCCAAATAAAGGCAAAGAATAAAAAAATGACCTTTGCGTGTTTAACAATATTTTTTTCAAAAAAGAAATAAGCTATTAAAATTAATGTGGTTGCCACCCAAAAATAACCATATTGGTAGTGGGCGAAGCACCTAAGACCAAAGCAGGTCCCATCGGAAAAAATTTCAATAAAATTTCGAAGATTAGTGATTAAATAAAAGGTGAGTAAAAAAGTTAAGACAGAGCTTTGTGATTCTTCAACTTCTAGCAAAAAGGAATTTATTTTTTTTATCAAGAACTTCATATTAATTTTAAAATTATAAAATTAGTTGTTATGTTATAGCAACTTAGGAAATACAGAATCTTGATTAAAAAGAAATTTAGGATCATATAATTTTTTAAGTTCATAAAATCTCTTATATAACTTTTCTCCCCACAACGAACGTAACCCTTCTGGTCGGATATCTCGCTCTGACTGTATATAACGACCAAATCCATTCTTTTGAACTAACTCAGAAAAGGCCCGGTCAATTTCTTTTAATTCCTTAAATCCATAAGATCTTTTCAAATCAGAGAATACTCCTAGACAAAAAAATGATTCATCTTTTGGAAAAATTAAAGGTGGGTTAAATTGGTGAAATTTAATTGGCCATCTATAGGGTTCAAGATCAGTGAAATATTTTGCATGATTTTTTTTAAACTGATTGAGTTCGGCCTTGCCTTTTTCTAATTGGTTTTTAGCAAGAAAGAGATTAAACCAATAAAGTGGCCTTTTATGTTTCCCATCATAAAAATATTCAAAGTTCATTTTTCTTTTTTCTGGAAGAGTGATTTTCATGTTTTTGTTAATGGGGACTATCCTGAGTGTCGCATTTACTATAAGCCCTAGTTGTCCCATGGAGCCAAATATCCAAGGGAAAATAAAATCATTCCTTTTAAGCTTTAAAAGTTCTCCATTTTTAACAATAAGAGTAATCTCCTCCACATTTTCCCAAAAACCGCCATAGATTTGAGAATTAGGAGATATTCCTCCGGCCGAAATAAAACCTCCAAGTCCTGGGGCCGCACCACCTCCATTTATAAGAGGCAGCTTTAAGTTATAAGGTCTTAAAAATTCATTTAAATACCAAAGGTTAATCCCGGCCCCAACTCTGATTTTTTTTTCATTTATAAAAGATAGCTTATTTAAGTTTTTCGTTTTGATGAGTACTTCATTTTCTTTTGGTAATGAGAATCCATTTTGGGAATGATTTGAACCTGAAAAGCGCAGATATCTCCCCTGTTGATAGGCCATTTTTATTATTTTCCGGGCCTCTTCAATATCATTTGGTTTTGTAACCTCATAATTTCTTGCGCTTTGATAAATGCCCGAATAATCTTTGAAAGGGGTCTTTACCGAACAACTAAAAAAAATAAATAAAAGTAAATATCTCATAGTGAATTTTTTAACCAGTTTGAAAATTTGGATAAAAATTGACCTGATTGAGTTTTACCAAAGAATTGATTTGATAAAATTTCTAGGTCCCCTAAAGCAAGTAAGTTATTCCAATACATGGCAACGGGAAAATCTTCTTTATATTGTTGATTTAAATTTAATTTAAAAGGTTCACCATTACTTCCATCATCAGAGGCGGGAACAAAAGAATTCATAGGAGATACAACTTTTGGGGAAACAGACCAAAGACTTTTTCCTGTCGGCCCCTTGTCTGTCTTTTCCACAAAGGTAGCACGGTAAATGGCCCCTTTAGTAGAAAAAAAATGATTCCTCTCCCTAGAAATCAAACTTCCTTTAAAAAACTTATGGCCCCAATATTTAAGAATTCCATTGGCCGGATTAGCATAGTCACTGGTCGAAAAGGAAAGTCCCAGATCATTTTTAAGGATTTTGGTGAAATCTAAATGATAGCTCAAAATATTTGACATTCCATCAGAAATTAAAAGAATCTTTTTTGCTTTTACCAATTTTGGAATATTTTTCACTGTTTCTAATGGAGTAGATATAACAACCAAGTCATATTGTAAGAAATCTTGAACCTCTGATTTAATTTCAATATTATACCCTTGAATGTTCAAATATCTGGCAAATTTAGAGAGTCCTGAGAGAGAAACATCAGGACCTGATCCTTTTCCCGATTGATAAAATAAAACTTTTTTTTTGTTAGAGAGAATTTTTTTAAATTTAGGATAGCTTTTTTTATTACTCTCCGGGGCCAATAAGTTGACCAGTTTTTTTATAAATATAAGGTTTTTCCCCGCCCTGACTCCTGTATCAGGGTTCATATTCCAAAAAATTTCAACATCACCAAGTACTACCAAAATTCCCTTCCCTACTTTTTTATAGGCACCAACTAAATTATATTCTTTTTTATAAGGATTCTTTAGATATAAAAGAGGTTTTGCATCGCCCTCAATATTTAATGGGGCCGGTAAATAAACTCGTACATCCTCTAGCTTGAAAAAAGGGGAATAACACAAAGGCCAGATAGAATCTCTCCAAGAATTTTCTTTAGCAACTGCCTTTTCTTTAACAGCGGTTATCCCATATTTTTGAATAAAAGAATTTTGAAACTGGGCATTTTTAAATAAATCATCATGTTCAACAGAAACTAAAACTCCACCCCCTCGTTTTAAAAAATCATCCAAGGCCTTTAGGATCTGTTGATTATATTTTTGATTCATGGCCACCCCTAAAAATAAAATATTTCCGGGGCCATCTAAATCATAGAGAAGCTTATCAAGGGGCCTTGAGTTTACAGAGACCAAAGGTGCCCAATTTTTAAGATTTTTATAAAACTGGGAAAGACCAGAAAACCCCGTATCAAACGGTGAATAAACTTGTTCTAAGCTTTGATCAAAAATAAACTGCCTGGCCTGAGCAGTCTGAAAAATAAGAAAAAATGCTAATATTTTAAAAATCATAAGGGGGTATAATACATATACAGAAATCCCATGGCATCAACTGGTTTTTTGCGAGGATTATCATAAAGCATTACTAATTCGTATTGATTATCCTTATAGAGATTGAAACCTTTTACACTAGAATAAGACTCCACCTTTTCTAAAATGGCCAACTTAGCATTATTCTGGGCCATTCCTTTCCAAAGTGGTTTTACTTCCCCGAGCTTTTTAAGTTCTATGTATTGGCCATAGGGATGAAGATGCATCCAGACATAGTGGACCTTTATATCTTGCTTAATGGCAAACTCTCCTTCTTGCAAAGAGCTGTATACGTGCTTGCCTGGTGGAACCAACCAGTGATCAGTCATCTTTTTCCCGGAAGGACTTGTATGATAATACTTAGGAAATACCGGTTCACATCCAGCAGAACCATTTTTTTCTTTATAGGGACATAGAGAACCAACAAATTTCATACCAAGAGGTTTTAATTTTTCTTTCTTAGCAGTCTCGTCATCATAATATTCAAAGGTGAATCTAATATAAACGGTTTTATCAATATCAGGGTAATTGTTATTTAAGGCCTGGGCCTGAATAAAAATATCATCTTTCACATTTGGTATTTTTAAACCATGACCTGGGGGAAATTGAATGGTTTTTAATCCTTGGGCCACTCCTAAGGCAGCTTGGTGATTATTTTTATCAGGATACTTGAACACTGCGTGGCATAAAAACTCCTGAGAACCCACTTTATGATCAGAATTTAAAATTTCTACTGTCATTTTGGTAATCCAGATAAATGGTGAACTCTTTAAACCAAAGTCTAGTCCCACTTGAGTTTCTAGTGGTCCTTCCATAGATTTATAAATTCGGTTCAAATGGAGCCCCTTTAAAATAAATTCTTTTTTAAAGGGCTTTGCTAAAGCATGGGAAAAAACCAATAATCCCAATAGAAATAAATAATTTTTTGCTTTTTTTATTTTCATGGAGCTAAGATTATCCAAAATGGAATTTTAATGGAAGTAAAAAAAAAGTTTTTGGGTCAAGAAGGTGTGTCACTGATCATAGTCATTGCGGCCATGGGAATGGTTGGTGCTGTTTCTTTAGGTGTTATGCAGGCCTTCAAATCTTCCACAAAAATTTCAAAAAGAGCATCCCAGGAATTAGAATTTCAACGATTCGCCTATAGACTTGAATCCCTTTTAAGAGACAGTGAGATTTGCCGAAGTACCTTTTTGGGAATGAGCCCGATAGGAAAGGGAACTGATTTTAATGGTGGGCCACAAAATATACCAGCACTAATTAAAAGGAAGGATTTAGATACCATCAATATTTGGAAAGGGACCTCTGCTGATATTGATTCTGATGAATATGCATCCTTTGAAGCACTACCAGTGAAAAACACCTATATTAAGGCCGACTGTCCTGAAGTTGGAACAGCTCCAGGTTTTCCCGAACAAAGACCATGTCTTTTAGGTGCTGGTTCCCCTGCTGCTATTTTAATTCGTTCCATTAAAATATTGGCCCACGAAACTTCCCATCCTTTGGCAGGTAAGGAAAAAAGTCCGTATAAAAATGATCCAAATCAGGCGACTGTAGAAGTTTGGGCCAGAAGATCCATTGCTATGGGAAAAGATTTAAATTCCATGTCTCGAGAGGATAAGAGCAAATTAGTCCAGATATCTATTGGTACTTTGGAATTTCCTTTAAGAATTCCTATTACTGTCTCTCTTGATAGCAATAATCGAATTACTAACTGCGCATCAACATTAAAAGATTATTTTGATGTCGCCTGTAAGGATTTATTTGAGGGTGTTTTAGACACTGCAGGAAATCTTAAATGTAAAAATCTCACCATTTATCCCGATCCTACCTCCACTTCTCCAACTGTCAGTCTAACTACAGAAGGTGATTTAGATATTCAAGTACAAGCGGCACATGGCATGGGCTCTCCCACTCAACTGGGCGACCAAGTGGTTATGGGAAATTTAATAGTAGGATCTGATGCTGGAGGGCCTTCAAGTAATGGAGATGCCAATATAGGAGATACTTTCACTAATAAAGACGATGTAACCATCACTAATGGAGCTTTAAGCTTTGGTGATCTCGCTGCTAAAGATGTGCAGATGAATGCTGGTGTGACAAAAGAATTAATCATATCTGGTATTCCAGGTGGATCAGATTCTTCCCAAGGAAGATTGTTTTTAGGAAACTCCCCGGTCATGCACGGACAAAATAGTCGACTTGGTATAGGTAACGCTGCCCCAGCATACACCTTAGACGTAACTGGAACCGGTCGATTTTCTCAAAACACTATTGTAGATCAAAATCTTAACGCAAGAGCAAAGGTGCAGATTGGAGATACTGTTAAGGCCACTTTTGAAATTAAAAATGGGAAACTAGTTCTCACCGGAGTTGATTTTGAAATCAATTCCGCCAATAACCGTAATTGGAGCGCTGGAGATCAAACCACCTCTTCGGCATCAAATAGGGATCTAATGGCAACTAGGTGGTGGGCCAAAAAACTTTTTGATACTCGTTTAGGTACTGTCGATGCAATTGATGGGGTTATGGATAAAATTTTAGATACTGGTGGGGTTCCGGCCTTAACGGATCTAAGACAAAAAGTATGTGCCAGGTTTAAAAGAGGCAATATAGTCTC
>QNFX01000001.1 GCA_003650125.1 Campylobacterota bacterium | reverse complement strand
GGAAGAGTTCCACAGCAGAATATGACATCAAAAGTATTTTCCTTGAATCTCTCTAAGTTTAAAACACTTGCCCAAAAAAACTCGGGGCCTTTATGGGATATTTGGGCCTTATTAATTGCCTGCTCATTAATATCAATACCAACGGTAGTGGCGCCTAAATCGTAAAATGACTGAGTTACTCCGCCATTTCTACAACCGGCATCTAAAACTGATTTTCCTTTAAAATCATATTTTGGGAAATAATGGTCTATTAAATTCAGGCTTTCTTTATGCGTGAAAAAAAAATCTAAAGTGCTATTAAATTGGGGACAATCTTCCATAAGCAAATTATATTAAAATTATTATGAAAATACCTTGGTATAAACCAAAATTTTGGGGCAAAGAAAGAAAATACCTTCTCGATGCCTTTGATTCGACTTGGATATCTCATGGTGACTATGTTGAAAGGCTGGAGATAAATTTTTCCAAAAAGCTACATGCTCCCTACGGAGTAAGTACCTCTAATGGCACCACTTCCCTTCATTTGGCCCTTTTGGCGCTAGAAATAGGTCATGGAGATGAAGTTATTGTTCCCGGTTTTTGTTTTGCAGGGCCGATTAATATGGTTTTAGCTGTCGGGGCCAAACCTATTTTTTGTGAAGTTGAGAGAGACACTTTTCTTATTGATTCGCAAAAAATAGAAGGGTTAGTTACTTCTAATACAAAATGTATTATGGCAGTTCATACCTACGGAAATGTCTGTAATATGGATCAAATTAATAATATAGCTAAAAGACATAATCTATACGTTATTGAAGATTCTGCTGAGGCGATTTTTTCTAAATATAAGGGGAGTTATGCAGGAACCTTAAGTGATATAGGGGCCTTTAGTTTTCAGGCGACTAAAACTATTACCACCGGAGAAGGGGGAATAACCCTAACGGCGGATGAAGGACTTAAAGAAAAGATGAAGCTCATACGCAACCACGGTATGGGCAGCACAAAATATTGGCATGAAGGAAAGTCTTTTAATTTTCGACTCACAAACCTTCAGGCATCTATTGGCGTGGCCCAGCTAGAATATAAAGATTCCATTGAAAAGAAAAGAAAGGAGATTTATTCCTTATATAAACAAAAATTAAAGGGATTAACGTTGCAAAAATTCAAGGCAGAAGTAGATCCTTGTATTTGGGGCATGGCAATTAAATTGGCAGAAGAAATTAATCGTGAGTTGGTAATGAAAAAATTAGCAGAAAAAGGGATAGAGACGAGACCGGGATTTTATTCTTTTTTTCAAATGAAAAAATATAATGCACCTTTTTTAGAGGTTGCGGAGGAACTTTCACAAAATATAATTCTACTTCCTTTTTATCTAGAACTAAAAGATGATGATATATCCACTATTTGTAGTGAGTTAATGTCCTATAATTTCTAAATAAGGTAGAGGGAAAATTAATTTTCCTCCTTTTTTTAAAAACTCTTTTTCTCTTTCTAAAAAAGAATCTTTTAAATGCCAGGGTAGAATTAACTTGTAATCGACATCTTTTTCTTCACCTTCGGAATTTATGGGTATTTTACTTCCAGGTGTGAAACGATTAAATTTATAATCGTTTATTTCCAATATTTCAGGAAGTAGGTCTTCATCGATACCGCAATATTGTAAGGTTATATTGCCCTTAGTTGAAGCGCCATATCCAACAACTTTTTTACCTTTTTCTTTAAGGTCTTTTAAAAGAGATATTAAATTTTCTCGATGATTTTTTAAATTATTCAGAAAGAAATTATAAGTTGAAATATTTCTAAAGCGTTTTTCTTTGTTTAAAATGTTATTAACTAATAGTTTCTTCTCACCATCTCTTTTTCCCAGTGTAACTCGAATACTCCCACCGTTTATTTCATTAAATGAGACATCTAATATGTTAAGACCAACTTTAAAGGCCATATATTTGATTTGGGATAGACAGTAGTATTCTTGATGTTCATGGCAAATACAATCATAGGCATTATTTTTTATCATAAGAGGGAGATAGCTTTGCTCCATTACCCAAATTCCATCATCATGAAGGATCTCACTTACTTCTTTCATGAAATTAAAAGGGTCTTCGAGATCATAGAACATGGAAAAGCTGGTAATTAGTTTGGCCTTCTCTTCTTTAAAGCTTTGGGCGCTAAAAAAATCAGGTATAAGTTTGATATGATCTGGATAAAAGTCTTTAAATTTATTTCCCGTAGGATCTACTCCTACCAAATTTTTAAAATTATTAGGAAATCTAGAGAGAAGAGTCGAATCATTTGCTCCTATATCAATAATTAAGTCTTCAGACTCCAAGTTTTTCAAGCCCATGACCTCATCAACAAATCCGTGTAAATGAGAAATCATTTGTCCATTAAGTCCTGATCTGTATCCATAGTTATCACCAAAAAGCTTTTTCATGTCATATTGATGACCTAGTTGAACTAATCCGCAGGCATGACAAATAACAAGTGAGAGAGGACCTTTTTCTATAGTTTGATTTTTTGAGGAAGGAAATATTCCCGAGAGATGAAAGTTTCCTAAATCAAATAGCTTTTTAAGATCTTGATTTTTGCAGATTCGACAATTTTTTATTTTTTTGAACACGTAAAACTCTCTCCTTGAGTGATAGTTTGAAAACAGCAAAGGTATATTGGGTGAAAACTTTTAAAGGTCTTAAGTTTCCTTGTCCAAATTCTCTTTTTCCCGTTATGCTGGGAATTTGATGAATTTTCATATCTAATTTTTCAAAGTGAAAAAGAAGGCGAATACAATAATCTCCATATCCCCAGAAGATATTTTTAAAGGATACTTTTTCTAAAGAATTTTTGTTAGCGGCCCAGTGCCCATAGAGATAATCAGATAGTTGCCCACCAGTCATGGCCCGAATAAATAGATTAAACGCTCTTGATAAATTAGGTTTGATATGGCCATTTACCTTCGATCCATTTTTAAATCGAGTTGTTAAAACGACATCGTAAAATTTTAAATTATCAATCATTAAGGGCAGGTGAACTGTATTATGATCTCCGTCAGAATCCATAACTAGAACAATCTCACCTTGAGATGCTTTAATGCCCATTCTTATAGAATTTGCTAGTCCTTGTCTTTTGTAATTGTATTGATAGTTAATATTAAAATCAGAGATAGCATGTCTGGTTCCATCAGAGCTTGCATCATCAATTACAATTATTTCATAGTTATAATTTAATAAAATTTTGGAGATGTCAGGGATGAGCCATTTAAGGTTATCCCTTTCATTGTATGCAGGTAGAATAATAGATACCAATGGCCCTTTTTTCATAGTGTTTATTAAATTTTACCGGCCTAACGCGCCAGATTCAATTTATTATGAATAAAACTATGATCAATCGCCTTTTTGGTTTTGAGAAAAGACATGCCTGTAAAACACAAGCAAAATGCTATTAAAAAGGTTATTCCCGCCTTTTTTTCTTTATAAATATAATCTCCGATAAAAGCTATAATAAGAGTTACCCCTATAACTGAGAAGAGCTGTCGGTAAGAATAATTATAGGGAAGGACCAATAAGGGCCTAAACTTAATAAAGTAATGGGTAAATCCACCAAAAAAGACAAAAATGAATCCTGAAGTGAGGATAAAACTCAAATTATCTCTCTTTTTAAGAACAAATTTAAAAACGGCCAATATATAGATAGAAAAAGTAATACCAGCATAGAGATACCACCCATAGAGATAATTATAATAGACAGCATCTTGCTGAAAGGTGGCACCTGGAGAAAAGGAATTTATTAAATCTATAGGCCTTGATGAGTTAACTACAAGAGGATTTAAAGGCATTAGAGGAAAATAGTTTGTTAAGGCGCTATGGATATAACGAATGATATTAGTTGAGAAATCCTCAATCCCTAGCATCCAACTATTATAATTAAAGATAAAATCTACTTCTCTTCCAGGGCCTGTAATCTCTCCAACATGTCCTATTAAGTGAAATCTAAGAACAAAATAGATGGGAAAGATTATGAGTCCAGCATTTAAAAAAAATCGATTTCTAACTTTAAATAGATAACTTAAAACCCCTAAAGCTAGAGCATAATCAATCCAGCTATCCCAGCAGAATATTAAAAGGATAAGAGTGAATATAAAACCAAACTTTATACTTAGAGACTTCTTATTTACGATGGCCAGTTGATAAAAACAAAGAAAATTTAAAAGGCCAAAGATCAAAAAGGGGATTAACCCCAGTACTCGAGTATCAAAAAAAACTATAAAGTAGTTATAACCAAGAGTAATGAGATAAGAGAAAATATAAGCAAAGGGAGGGGATCGTGAAATAACCAGGGTAACCTTAAAGGAAATTAAAAATAAAAGGGCAGTTAAAATAAGATAAATGGTATTTCCTGAAAAGTATTTTTGTAAGAGATATAAAAGGCCGAGCCCAGAGGTTGACCAGCGAAATGTTCCATCTTTTGTGGGGTAGGGGAGAAAGAAATCGGAGGTAGTTTTAAGGTGTAGTTTTAAACCCTGGATTTGGGCCATATCCAAACTCTGGTCTTTATCAAAATAAGAGATTTCAAAGGCCTTAAAACATAGGATGAAAATTAAAACTAAAAATAAAGGGTAATACTTTCTCACATATTTATTTTAAAGCATGGCCCAAATTTGGCCAGTGTTTCAAACGATGAGGTGAAAATAATCATAATAGAGATATCACGATTGAACTTTATTTTTGAATACACTAACATATAAGATTCTGTTATTATAATGATTATCTTTTTTTATCGTAATATGTTATAAGGATGTCTATGAAAGAACTAACTATGGAAAAATTTGAAGAAGTTGCACGTTCTGAAAAAGGACTTTTTGTTATTCAGTTTTATTCTGATACCTGTATGCCCTGTAAAACCATGGAACCTGTAATGCAGGCATTAGATGAAAAGAATCCTTCGTTAAATATTTATCAGGTAAATACCATGTCCGATCCTCAGTTAGCTCAACATTTTGGGGTTATGGGCGTTCCTAATATTGTTTTTTGTGAAAATAGAGAAATTCTCTATAGGTTTACCGGAGTAACTCCTCTGGTCGATATGCAGTATGTAATAGAGAATAAGGATGACTCTCACCTTAGGGCAACAGGAGAGTTTAAAATTGCTGAGAAAAAACCTGATTTAATATTTGGTGGGGTTATCGCAATTTTAGTTCTTATCTTTTTATTCCTATTTTTCTTCAATTAAGATGTGCCCACTTTGCCACGAGAATAATACTCACCTCTTTCATCACAACTACTTCAAATGTTCTAATTGCTTCTTCATTTTCCTCTCTCCTGAAGATCGCGTGGATCAAAAAGAAGAAAAAAGACAGTATGATCTTCATGAAAATAACCCTGAAGATCCTGGCTATCGAAAATTTTTATCCCAAATTATGGCCCCTTTAAAGCAATATCTACCAAAAGATAAAAAGCTAACAGGACTTGATTTTGGCTGTGGGCCAGGTCCTACTTTAAACTTAATCCTAGAAGATGAAGGGATAGAGATGAATATCTTTGATCCTTTTTATTATCCTAGTAAGGAAGTCTTAAATCAAAAATATGATGTCATTACCTGTACGGAAGTGGCCGAACACTTCCACAACCCTCTAAGAGAATTTAAAAAGCTTAAAAAATTACTAAAAAATGATGGTGTCTTGGGAGTTATGACCGATCTTTACTCCGATAATATGGACTTTGCTAATTGGCACTATATTAAAGATCCAACCCATGTAGGTTTTTTTTCTAAGGAGAGTCTATCTTGGCTGGCCAAAGATTTAGGTTTAAAAGTTGAAATATTTGGAAAACGAGTTGCTATTTTTTCCTAGCGAGCTTTAAAATTAAACTATGAGAAAACCTAAAATTGCAGTTTCTGCTTGTCTTTTGGGACAAAAAGTTCGGTACGATGGTGGGGATACAAAAAATCATTTTGTAGCTAATATCCTCCCTAAATATTTTGATATTGTCACTTTTTGTCCGGAAGTAGAAATGGGCATGGGAGTTCCCAGAGAACCTGTTAACCTGATTAGTTCTACAGGTACTATTAAAATGATAGGGACTAGGACGGATGAAGATTTTACTCTCTTGGCGAGAAGGATAGGGGGAATCATAACGAACTCTCTTGCTGATGTGGATGGAATCATTTTTCAAAAAAAATCTCCCAGTTGTGGGGCAGAAAAGGTTAAAATTTATAGAAATGGTGTTTTAAAGAAAATGGGGACGGGAATTTTTGCAGGAATTTTCATGAAACAGAATCCAGATGTTCCTTATCTAGATTCTTCAGACCTGACCAGTTTTAAAAATAGGGAATGGTTTATCCATCAAGTTTTTTCAAGGAGTAGTTATGCTTAAAGAACCAAGTATTAGTGAAAGCTCTCTTAGCATTTCATATGTCATTAACTCTTCTTTAGAACAGGTCTATTCTGCTTGGACAGAGAAAAAAGAAATAGTTCTTTGGATGGGGGGAAGTAATGTCAGGATTAATAATGTGGAGGCAGATTTAAAAGTTGATGGCAAATTTGAAATTGAAATGGAGTCTCCCGATGGAGTATTTATCGCTTATGGTGAATATCGAGCAATAGAATCAGACAAACTTATCTTTTCTTGGTGTTGGAAAGAATCCATGGTTGATGAGAGTTTGATGACGGTTAAGTTCTCTCCAACAGCAGATGGCACTTTAATTGACCTGACTCATGAGCAACTACCTTCAAAACAAGCAGTTGGATATCATATGGAAGGTTGGATTAGCTCTTTTAAAAAATTAGAAAAATATCTTATAGATGCATAATTACATTTCACTCATCAATAAATCATTTGGCCGCCCCACCTTGTATCGTAAACAATAAGGCCGCAAGTAGAAAAATTAAAAATAGTTTTTTCATATTCTGCTCCTAAAGTAATGCCATCTTCAATTTTATCAGCATTTGTTCAAAAAAGTTAAAGGCCAATTTAGTTAAGTCGAAATTGAGATTTGTAAATTAAGTAACGTGATTCTTCTATGGGTTACAACCAAGAATGGAAAGTATTGCAAAAAATATTGCTGCAACAGTGGTAAGTGACTTATTAGTACAATAATTAAATGGTCGACCATCCCCGACGCTGGACGAACCAGTTTACCCAACCTCTTATGTTTCCGTTTTTATTACCCATTTTTTAAATAAACCTAAGAATAATTTAGGAATTTTCCGGAAACTTTATCTAGATCACGGCCTTTCCATCCGTGAAATAGAATCCATAACCGAATCTGCCTGGAGCAAAACCACCATCATTGAGACAATGCAAGAGAAGGAGATAACCAAAACTTCCACCTCAAAATCTAACCGTTTAAGATATGGCGAGCGAAAAGTTCAGGGCCTGATTGTTCCTCATCTTGAAGAGCAGAAAGTTATTCAAAAAATTATTGGTCTTAAAAACCAAGGTTTTTCATTACGAAAAATCTCAATGTGACAAATTAATTGGCCGGTAGAAGTGACATTTTAATAGACCCTATCCAAATGGGACAAATCCGTCGGTTGGCGATATTTTAAAACGAGAACTTAAGCTTAAGCGGCCCTTTTGATTGATAGATCCGCTTTATATCCAAGGGCAAGTAATACTTTGTTAATTGTCGACAGAGTTGGGACTCGATCTTGGTCACCTCTTTCCAGACGAGCAATCATGGGTTGGCTAACTTTGGCCTTCTTGGCAAGTTGAGATTGAGTAAGCCCTTCTTTGAGTCTTAAGATTTCAATGAGTCTTGCTATTTTTAAGTGAATGGCCACTCCTGCAAAAGCTAAAGAAATTTCCTTATCTTTCATTTTAGATTTGAGGTATTTCTCAAAAGATTTACCTGTGTTTTTTTTACTCATAGGATCTCCTTAAGTCGTTTTCGCGCAATGTTGAGTTCTTTTTTTGGTGTCTTCTGTGTTTTCTTCTTAAATGAATGAAGCACCAACATTAAATCCCCAGTTAAAGTGACATAAATCAATCTATATCCACCTGAGGGGGCCTTGATTTTTATTTCCCAGAGTTTGCCTTCAAGTTGTTTGAACTGGCATCCCTTGGCCCCATAACCTTCATCTGCGATATCTTGGAGTACGGCAAGGATGACAGCCTGATCTTGTTTTGGCTGTTTATCAATGAAGTCAGTTACAGGACTTCTTTTTCTTGGGGTCGTATAAAATTCAATCCTCATTGATAGTGACAATATACCCAAAGGGTTATATTGTCAAATGCCATATTCCACTATGGAGTAAGAAGCGAGGCTTAAACGAATTATTTTGCCCAACCCCTTATCTCTCTGTTTTTATTACCCATTTCTAAAATAATCCAATGAAAAATTGCAAAATTTCTAATGGAAAAAAATATTAAAAGTAAAAGAGGAGGCCAATGGGATAAATCAGTTATTGGCGAAATCTTAAAACGAGAACTGGAGGAGGTTTAGTGCAAGGCATGTTTAGTTTCATATTTTATATCTTTATTTTCATTCTTCTAGGATATGGCCTCCCAAAAAACTTATACAAAAGTATTAAAAGGGCCTCAATTTTAAAGGTGCACCAAGGGCTACCTTCTCTAGAAAAACTCACTTCTAAGTTGACCAAAACGAAATAAATGGTCTTAAAGAAGGTCTAGCTATCTTTGTAAGTCTTCTTCCATAAAGGTTGGGCAAAAAATGACAGGTTATGGGTCCGAGTTTGGACAGAAACAGTCTTAAAAAAGAAATTATAAAAGTCTTTTGAGAAAGTCTAAGCTACTTGATGATATGGTAATTAATATGACACGAGATGTCTGCGCTTTAAGGCGAGGTGCCTTTAAGTCTTTTTGATTATAGGGTTAAAATGAACTTTGTTAATGATAAATATGAGGAGTTCATTATGCTAAGAAATGTCGTCATCATTGGTTTGTTTTTTTTGTTTTCTGATGCTTATTCGGTTGAAGTCGGTGACAATGTAACTTTTCTCAATAAAGAAGTGCTGACCAATGGGGCGTACTATACTACTAAACTTTATATTGAAATAATTGATTATGATCCGATTTCTAAAAGGTTTTTGAAGAATAAGGTGGTAACTACACCAAGTGGCTTTACCCGATCTTATCAAGAATGGATTTTAATTAACGATTTACCAAGCCGGAAGCAAATAGATGCTTTATTAAAAGGCTGCGAGGACTTAGGCTGGGAAAAAGTAGATGTCTTTTTGAGAACCGGAATTAATGATGAGGTAAAAATTAAAAAAGCATGTAAGGCTGATAAAGAACTATTCCCATTGCTACCTGTAGGTACAGTTAATATGTTTTATTATGGCCACTTCCCAATTTACGGCTTGGTAAGAGCAGAAAATTTGGAGGAAGGGGAGTCATTCTACCAAGAAAATTTAATCTTAGAGTAGGTGCTATTTCCTCATGCTTTCTTTTTTAACAACGAGGTCGATATTTAGTGGATCTGAGCTGCTCCTTTTCAGGATTTCAAATCCTCTATGCTCATCTTTTCTAGTTCTGATTGTTTTGTTAACCTTGGCTTTAATTTTAATCTCTTGCTCTGTTTCGGTGACTTCTATATCAATTCCAGGATCTCCAGAATTTTCGGTAATATAGTTAACTGTTTCTCCAATCCCACGTGTAGGAACATTGGAAATTTGTATATCAAACTCATGTTTTTGAACCTGGTTTTCAGTGAGAGTTATCATAAAGGGCAGCGTTTTAACAGAATCTTCCCTTTCAGTTAGCTTTCTTAAATTTACCCAAGAGGAAATAATAAAAATTTTGCGAGGCCTACTTCCTGAGAAAACAATAAATCCTTTTTGAACCTGGCATGTAAATGATTTCCTAATAAAATACAGATTATTCTTGGTCTTAAATTGAACTATGTTACAATTACCATAATAAGTGATTAAAATCTCTTTTTCAGGAGGGAAACACTTTTTTGCTATCGGGCATGCTTCCCTTTCACTTATCTTGCAACTAACAGGAACAGCTTTTCCGGCACATACTGACATTCCTGTGCAGACATAATGAGTTTTTCCTTTTTTGTCTTGGAGTGCTATTTTAGTTTGCTCTTGTGGCCTAAGGTCACATTTTTTTGAATGAAATGTAGGAAAAGCGGCTGCTCCACCTTTTTCCGGTGGCGGCGCCCACCCTTGTGTCGCAAACAATAAGGTCGCTAGTGGAAGAATTAAAAATAGCTTGTTCATAATGAACTCCTATTTGAAGCACCTTCTATTTTACCATAAATACTGATCTAAAGAGTTAAGGAGAGAAGTAATCTAGCTCTACCTAAACAAATTAAGTTGAAAAATATTGATTGAATCAAGGAAGGTTTTAGAAACTAAACAAAGGTTTTTTTAAATTTAATTTATAAACAAATTTAATTTAAAAATTTCTATATTGGAAAAAAACTTAATTTTTAAATTAATATTACAATAATCATATGATGAAAAAAATATCCTTAATTTTAATCTTTTTGTCTTCTGTTAGTTTTGTTGTTGTTCCCGATGGAGGCTTTAGTAAAGATCGCAGTTGCTTTGTTTTAAAACAGCCTGTCTCGGCAGCCTATAGCACAAAGTATTGTGTGGGCGATAATGTTCAGGTACAAGGCCAGGGGGCCGGGGTCATCAGAGGGTTTAATGTGCAATTTAACACCGTAATGGCCAATATAAGATTCACAAATGGAGCTACTTCGGCCCATGCCCTCAATTTGGTAAAGGTTGCATTAGGTGGTAGGACACAAAACAGATAATTTTTTTAAAAAATTAATATTAAAAATATTGGGATGCTTTTTTAGGGACAGCAAATGAAAAAAATTTTATTAATCCTGGGGATTTTAATTTTACCAATTACCGTCATAGGAAATGGAAATGATGATGAAGTTTTTGGAGAAATAAATAAGGACCTTGAAGAAATGTATCGTATTGAAACTTTTTATTTAGGTTATTATAAAAATGCCCTTGATTTTGTAGAACGTTGGCCAATAGTTGAGGATCGTCCGAGCAATCATTTAAGAAAATACCGGAGTTTGTTGGAATATGGGGATATAGCGCAGGAAATGTTATTAGATGTTGTATTTTATGAGAATTATCATCGGGTCACTCAGCAGATTAATACCTTTTATGAAGCTTTGGTAGCTCAGAATAAAAGTGGTCTTTCCAAGGGCCAAATTTCAACTTTAGTTGACCAAGAAATTGATAAAAGTTCCCTGAGCAAGGAAGATAAAGAGTTTTTAAAATACCATGATAAGAGGCAAGAAAAATTTAAAGAGTTAAAGTCCAACCTTGAAAAGAATTTAAAACCCCGAAAAGGGAAAAAACCCGAATTAAGTGATGCCAGTTCCAAGGCCCTGGATGAGTGGGCAGCTTGTTTGGATCTTAAAGCTCTAGGCTTAGAAGGGACTGATCCGAAAGAATTTAGCGGGAAAAAATCGAGCAAAAAAGGGAAAGGAAAACCTCCCACACAGGATAAACCGGCTCCCGCTACGGCATCAAGACCATCTACCCCTCCCTCGTCTTCAGGCGCCTCGGCGGCGGGTTCTTCTCAAGGGGCGAGACCAAAAGCTTCTAAGGGTGCTACGGCCAAACCCAAGTCGCCAAGGGAAGCTGTTGAATCTTCTAAATTCCGAGGTTTTTCGACCTGTATATTGGCGGGAAATCCTCCCAAACATTTAAGGCATATAGCTGATAAGGCAAAACTAAAATTGGAAAAAATTAAAACAACAGATTCTATAGGTGATATAAAATCATGGTTTAGGGCAGATTTTAAAAAACTAAGTGGGAGTAATTGGTATTCCATAAAAATTGATAAACAATACCGCATCATTTTTCAATATGACGAAAGATCAAGGGGAGACAAAATCCATAATGTTAGGGTTTTGGACTATCATCGAGGACATAAATCCAAATAAGGCATTCCACATTAGGTCCCCCTGTCGGGGAGCACATGGGAGTTATTCACCGGGGTGATCTCTTAAATTACTTCAAAGAGAATTTGCACGCGCTAAATTCAAAAGACTATTGCTGCGAAGCGCCTAGCAAAGTTTACTGACTTGTTTGACTTTCAACGCAATAGAGAGATAGACGGGGTTGTGCAGTCCTATTTTATTTGAAGATTCCTCTGGGGGGTAATAATTGAAATTTTTAATTACCATAATCTTATTTTCCATAACTTTTCCATCATTAGCTGAGGAAAATATAACTTTCGATGAATATAAAGAACTTATAAGGGAAAGCTACGCAACCTTATATGATTATAGGCCTGGAAGAGTCTTTTTGTATTCAAGTAATGAAGTCTTAAATTATTCTCCAGGTGAGTCAGATAAAATTTATGTTTGTAAATATACCTCTAATAGAAAAGAAATAATTTTATATTCCTCAAACTATAGTCAAAAATATTACGTGTTGGTAGAAAATTGGATAGAACCTGATTGGGATACAAATGGTGATTTAGAGAGGTTGTGTGAAAAGGGAGTGGGGAGTTATAGTAAAGAAGAAAAAAGAGTAGTTCATTTAAAAGAAATGATGCTACCACCCTTTATCAGACCAGCATACTATCCTCAAGGGGTAGATACAGACCCTGTACAATAT
Organism: Campylobacterota bacterium; assembly: GCA_003650125.1. Taxonomy (GTDB): domain Bacteria; phylum Bdellovibrionota; class Bacteriovoracia; order Bacteriovoracales; family Bacteriovoracaceae; genus SMWT01. Next base: position 163,362 of record QNFX01000001.1, on the reverse strand, counting down.
CACAGTTTTTCATTGGATAAAGATGGTTTAGTTTTTGAAGAATGGTCACATTTTAACTTAAATTTTAAAACGGTTTACGATCTAAACAAGCCACTGGCATATGCTAGGAAATTTGAATACATTAATAATGAGTTGGTAAAAATAATTGAAGAGTTTCCCGAGGTTAATTTAAATGATCTAATTCTAACACTTGATGGTGTACCAATATATGTCCAGTATTTGGGTGCATATGGTACTTCTAAATTTTTAAAAATTCACAGTGATTTTAAAAAATTTTGGTTGGAAAACTTTACCATAAATCCGTAGAAAGTCTTTTTATTCTTTTTGCCCTTCAATAAAAATAATTTGGAAAAAGTTTTGGGCCTTTAAAACCTTCTTGTAATCTGGGCCTGGAAGATAGCAAATATTGTCATCTCCTACCCTTCCTGAAGGAATTCCACTTCCTGGGAGACCTCTTGAGGCAACTACTCTTGATCTACAAATTCTTAAGGGGTTTCCTTTTTCATCTTTCCCTCCAATGAATCCGTCTTCAAATTTCTTTACGAATTCAGGAGGTTTCATTGGAATTCTACCTCCAAAGGGTTTGGTTGGGTAGCAAAGGCCCATTCCAGTTCCTGGGGCAGCTCTACATTCAAAGCCATAGGCTCCAGCCCAGCCAGGTATAGGTCCGCGAGGCCCTTTTACCCAATTAAAGTGTCCTTTATTTCTACCTCTTTCTAAGACTTCAAAGCTATCTTTTCCAACGACTTGCTTTTTATCTACAACAATATAGCATTTGGAATTTTCTATTTTTCCTCCGGACCATAGACTTCCAGGGATTACCGTTGATCCATGCTTCGCTCTACAGACAAATTGACCATCCCAATAATCTGGAGTGTTGTATTTTATCCCAGTTAATATCATATATTTGGGAATTGGTTTTCCTTTATCCCATCTTGTCCATCGGTATATTGAGCCTGCGGGAGGAACTGGTTTGGGGGAAACATCTAGGTATATTTTTGAGATAGCACCCTCTTTTTTATATGTGTAGCCTGCATCATCAATGATATTGGCAAATAAGATATCCATAGCCATGTCGTCTTCATGTATGGGAGATACCACCCCCTCGCCAAATTCAACACATTTGCTGGCAGTTGGACAGGGGTCACGCTCAGTTCCCTTGCAAGTAATAGGAACTGGTTTTCCATTACAAATCGCTAGCCCGTGACATGCTATCGCCTTTTTACCGTCTTTTTGATTTACCGGTACTTTAACTTGTTTTTTGGAATCATATGAGCATTTTGATAGATCCGGAGGAGGCGCCCAGCCTTGAGTCGCAAACAATAAGGCAGCTAGTGGAAGAATTAAAAATAGCTTTTTCATGACAACCTCAGCTTTTATATCTATAGGCCATTATATCACAAAGCTACACCCCTTTGATAAATCAATGCGTTTATAGCTGAAAATTGAATTTCCCTTAAGTAACCCGTGAAAAAATGTTGACCTAAAGGGATAAGGAATCGAGAAGACGTTCTTAAATAAAATCTATTTTTTGCTTATGGTATGTGAAACTGGAAAATGTTCTATTTCTTTTTTAAGCGATTTAGAAACTTTGTTGGAAATATTAAAGAAAAGTCGTGGATTTTTCTTATGAAATCAACAAGTAAGAAAGAGGAACTAAAGTATTGCAAAAAATATTGCTGCAACAGTGGTAAGTGACTTATTAGTGCAATAAATAAATGGTCGACCATCCCCGACGCTGGACGAACCAGTTTACCCAATCCCTTATGTTTCCGTTTTTATTACCCATTTTTTAAATAAACCTAAGAATAATTTAGGAATTTTCCGGAAACTTTATCTAGATCACGGCCTTTCCATCCGTGAGATAGAGTTTCTAACCGAATCTGCCTGGAGCAAAACCACGATAATTGAGACGATGCAAGAGAAGGAGATCACAAAGGACCCCCGCCTTAAATCTAACCGTCTCAAGTATGGCGAGCGAAAAGTTCAGGGCCTGATTGTTCCTCACCTTGAAGAGCAGAAAGTTATTCAAAAAATGATTGGCCTTAAAAATCAAGGCTTTTCATTACGAAAGATATCAAAATATTTAATGGAAAAAAATATTAAGAGTAAAAGAGGAGGCCAATGGGATAAATCAGTTATTGGCGAAATCTTAAAACGAGAAAAGGCCGGATCGTAGCATTTAATTAGGCCGCTTTCAGTTTTTCAACCTTTTTCACAATACTCTTATAGCCTTTCATCTTTTCAATACCGCCTGGAAAAATAAGTGCTTCTATGCGTACACCGTAGAGGATGGAAAATTTTGCAGCAAGTTCAAGGCCTAAATTCCTTTTATCATTTTCAAGTGATGACAGGTTGGAAGTTGAAATGCCTATAACTCCTGAAACTTCCTTTTGGGTGAAGCCAAACCTTGAGCGCATGGCCTTTAAAATTTTGCCAGAGCTTAATTTTGTTTTATCTATTGATCCCATGGGGCCTCCTTAGCTGTAATTATGGTCAGGTGAAATCTTAATAACTTTCACTGTAACTTTTCCTTTAAAATATTTATAAATTAGTCTGCCACCTTTAGGGTTTAAGGTAATGGACCTTTCACCCTGTCTATCTTTTGAGAGTCTGTGATCATCAAGGGACTGGGCCAAATCAGAGATAAGGTAATCATCAAATCCAATTTCCTCAATTTCCGTTTTCCAAAAAGCTATTAATAGTCTGACTTCTTCATCAAATAGAGCACTCTTAATATCCTTGTCCAGTTGAGTTTGAATGTTTTCGTTAATAACGACGAATGTTCTCACGGATGATAACTTATCATATATGAGAAGTTATGCAAGGGAATAAAAGTCCTCTTCGTGATTTTAAGCATTTGTTCAATTATTTCTGCCAACCAGCTTTTTTTGAGGGAAAAATGGGACAAATCAGTCATTGGCGATATCTTAAAACGAGAACTGGAGGAGATTTAATGCAGGGATTATTTAGTTTCATATTTTATATCCTTATTTTCATTTTACTGGGATATGGCATCCTAAAGAACTTATACAAAATTATTAAAAGGGCCTCAATTTTAAAGGTGCACCAAGGGCTACCTTCTCTAGAAAAACTCACCTCTAAGTTGACCAAAAAGAAATAAATGGCTTTAAGGAAAGTCTTTTTATGTTAATGGACCTGACTTCTTAAAAAGGGAACCTTAAAATCAAGTGACAGAAAATTTCTGTTAGTTAGAATTTTTTATTTCGCTCTAGCAGGGTCTAGATTCGAATATGGCGTTAGAACTAAAATAGTCGTTTATAACAGCTGATATTTATTATTCCCAATAAGGGGAGTTATTAGGAATAGAACCTAGTAGGTGAGAAAAGTGGGTTTACGAGAGTGTTTTATTGAAAATGTGGACTATTCGGGGCCCTATTAATGATCATTGATTAATCACCATTTAATAAATTTTGGCGACAAGGGTATGATTGAATTAAAAAAGGGGTGCAATAATTTTCAGAGCATGAATTTGGATACCAAGTAACTTTAAAGATATTATTTTTACAGGAATAGGTTTCAAAATAAATTGATACTTCCGCAGTAATACTCCCAGAAATATAGGTGTCTTTGGAAAAGGATACTCTGGTTAATTTGTAGAGTACTTCTGGTTGAATATTCATAGAAGATATGAACTCTTTTATAGCTTGGATTTTGGCTCTTTCACTTGAGAACCAGAATGGGAAATTAGAATCTTGGGCGTAGCCTTGAATGGATGTAAGTAAAAGGAAAGCTAAAATTAATCTCATTAGAATCTCCACTTTAAGATTTGATTATTCTTAAGAGATTAATTTTATTTATGAGAAATGAAAATACAAAAAATTAAATTAACTTTTATTTTGGGCGGATTATGCGGCAATTTGCTCACTATCTATTTTAATCACTTGTTTCGAGATATCGGCCTCTTCTTCCAATACTCTATATAATTTTTGTAATTCAGAGGCCTTCTTTACCAGTTGGTCGACAATAAAAAGGCGAATATCTTTTTCCGTTGTCCATGCCATCCCGGTACCCAGATCAGCCTTTTTTTCCCATTTAACAACTGCAGGATGTTTTACAGAAAAGCGCTCGGCAAAGCTTCTAATGGTCATCTGGAAATGTTTTCTAATAAATTGCAGCTCATTTCCGGTTAATTTTGATGGTAGATAGGCCAAGAGAATAAGCATGGACTCTTGATATTTATTATAGTTGATATCAAGTGCCCAGGTATTTCTGACCTTGATTAGAGGGGCGTTTAAAATAGTAACAGGAAATCCAAGGCTTTGATCGATGTACTTTTTTTGTATTTTTTTATTTTTCATTTTATTTCCTTTTTAAATCTATAACGGTAATGATGAGCATATTATTTTCACCAAAGGATGTTATGATTCTTAACTCTCTTTCATCAATGGTCTTGCCTCTAATGGCGTAATTCCAAGTTTTTAAGTCTTCTACATATTGATCTTTTTTGGCCTCATGCTATCCTGTTGTCAGGATATAAACAATGTCTGGTACGGTGATACCTCGCTCTCCCTGTCTGTCTATGGCATGGGGTAAGATAATGAAATTCCCTCTGCTGGCATTTATTTTAATTTTAGTCAGCAAATTCTTTTTCTTTTCAACTCGTGCCATAGGACATGGTAACTCAGTTACCAATAAAGGTTAATGGTTATTTTAAGGTCCTATAGGTTGAGTGAGGGGGTAAGATGAGAATGGATTCAGTCTACCAGCAAACATGTAATGGCCTCCTAGATAAAACGACGCCCAAAAGATCTAGGCCAAACGCCACAACCTATGAGATCAGCACATGACTATAGCAGGAATAACAAAGTGAGACCTCGACAGCACTAGTTGCTAGAGGATAATAATTTCCCTGCGTTACCTGTTTTTTTTTGGCAAAAAAAGTAGAAGTAAATACCTTTTAACCCCAATTTCAAAGAATACTTTTTCCTATAAAAGTGATTAGGTGTATTGGGTCCTTTCCTAGGATTTTATTTTACTTTCCACCCGTAAAAACATATCTTTTAAAGATAAATCTAGGACGGGTGGAGATCTCTTGAAAAGTTGATGGTTAATATTTAAGATAGTTTAAATGTCGCAGTTTGTATTTTTTGAATTAAATAAAGAGATTATTATCTAAATAAAATTGGAGAGCTTTTTATGTCCATAAAAATATTATCTATAGTCTTTTTTAATTTTATGATTTTATTTGATTTACATTCGGTAGAGGTCGGAGAAAAAGTCTCTTTTACTTTAAAAGGTTTTTTCAATACGATGAAAGATCCAATAATAAGAAAATTTAAAGCTGAAATCACCAATTATGATAACCTGTTAGATTATTACTATCTTATCGAAGAAACTATTGATGAGTATGGGAGAAGTAATATATCCAAGGGGTGGGTTCCTGCCAGTTCTTTTCCAGATAAGTTTGAGATTCAGCACTTAATCAGTCGATGTGAGGAGTTTGGTGGTGATCGTGGGGAGGTTAAGGTTTTTTTAGAGAAAAGCAGGCACTTTGTTTCTAAGGAAGTTTGTAAAACATCAAAAATTGAATTTGATATAGCTCCTAATTTTGAAGGTGGAGATTATTTTTATCATGGGCAGTTTCCTATTTATGGTCTTGCAATGGCAAAGAGTCGTTCTTTTCCTAACTTTGTTTTGTATGATGATATGATTGTTTTTGAATAATTGCGAGGCACTACTCCTTTTTTATGTAATATTTAAGTCTATCAAAAAAAGTTTTAATTTCATGATCTCTTGGGTAATAGCAAGTTTTTGAATTGGGGTCATAGCTTGTTTTTACGTTGGGGTTTAAGTCCCTAGATAGCTTTGATCCCTTTAGTAGGGAGGCAAAATGATTAACTCTGTTTTTAAAGTTACTATTCAGCTTTGCATAAAGTATCTTCCCAATTCCTTTTCCGTCAGAGCTATCTTTAATCTCATCTATTCTTCTGATAAGACCAGGCATATTATTGTATCCTCCAACAAAACCTGTTGCATCCTTTTTTCCCTCACTTAGCCAGAAAGGCAATATCTGGGAATCCTTAAAACCCTGGTCTCCAAACCAAAAAGGCCGTACCACACCTTCAGGGTCCTTCGAGGGCGGCGCATCCAGGCTAACCAAAGACAGTCCATTCGAGAACACATCATACATAGTGGCCCTTTTATATCTGGTATCGCGATGATTCGTTACATTTTTTGCCTCTACTTTCATCCAGAATTCATTGGTGAAATTTACATAAAATTAAAATACGGGGGAGCTGCTTTTGAATGTAATCCGAGCTGTGTAACATTTACTTCTAAAGTATCCATCTTCAATTCTAAGCGAAGATGCAAATTCATCTGGGAGAGATATACACTTTTTTGCTACAGGACAAGACTCCCTTTCGCTGACTCTGCAGTTAATAGGGACCGTTTCTCCTCCGCATACTGCTTGCCCAGTGCAAATATGATGGGTTTTTCCTGATTTATCCTTTAGTTTTATTTTAGTTTGCTCTTTAGGTTTTAAATTACACTTTGAAATGTCTTGATCGCCTGTCGCTCCACCTTTTCCTGGAGGTGGCGCCCAGCCCTGTGTTGCAAACAATAGGGTAGCTAGTGGAAGAATTAAGAATATTTTTTTCATGACAACCTCAGTTTTTATATCTATAGGCCATTGTATCACAAAGCCTGATTTTGCGGGTCAGATGAAGTCGTTATAGTTAAAAATTGATTTACCCTTTAATAACTCGTGAAAAGAGATTGAATTATAGAGGGATAAAGAATTGATATGACGTTCTTAAATAAAATTTATTTTTTGCCTATGATAAACGGTAAGTTTCGTTTTATGAAATCAATTAGATAGTCCGAAAGTATTGCAAAAATTATTGCTGCAACAGTGGTAAGTGACTTATTAGTGCAATAATTAAATGGTCGAGCATGCCCGATGCTGGACGAACCAGTTGACCCAATCCCTTATCTCTCTGTTTTTATTACCCATTTTTTAAATAAACCTAAGAATAATTTAGGAATTTTCCGGAAATTATATCTAGATCACGGCCTTTCCGTCCGTGAAATAGAATCCATAACCGAATCTGCTTGGAGCAAAACCACCATCATCGAGACGATGCGAGAGAAGAAGATCACAAAAAGTTCTAATGCTAAATCGAACCGTCTCAAATATGGCGAGCGAAAAGTTCAGGGCCTGATCGTTCCTCACCTTGAAGAGCAGAAAATTATTCAAAAAATTATTGGCCTTAAAAATGAAGGTTTTTCATTACGAAAAATCGCAAAATTTCTAATGGAAAAAAATATTAAAAGTAAAAGGGGAGACCAATGGGACAAATCAGTCATTGGCGATATCCTAAAACGAGAGCTGAAGGATGTGTGAGATTATAATATCCTCGAAACCCTCTTTTTCATACCCTCAAGAATAATATTAAGAGTTTTTTGATTTAATTTGGAGTCTAGCTCTGCATCTTTTATATTCAAAGAATTATAACTATCCTGTAGCTCCCTACTAATTTCTACAAAGACATCCTTATTTAAGTTGCACTTTTTGGCCATCTCCTCATAATGTCGCTTTGAAATTCGCTCAAAACCATAATGGCCAGAAGCTCCCACCTTCATCGCTAGTTTTAATTTATTCTTTGGAACCCTTTCTCGTTTATAAAGAAAATATCCTCCCATCACATCGTAGACAGGAGTCAATTGAAAACCATCGGGGCCTAGAAAGATACTAAAGTTTTTTCCATGTCCATCAGGAGCATATAAAAGATCAAAAATCATGATCGTTTTAAAAAAAGATTTTCGATCATCATGATCTTTTGAGGCCATCAACAATTTAGAAATATTCAAAATCCCCGGTCCCCCTTCATTTTCATATTTTTTATAGGGAGAAATCCCTAAGGCCTGACACATATCTTCCTGCGGTACTCTAAGTAGAATTTTTTGACCATCTTTTTGCACCCATTTTCTATCAAACCGCTCTACGACCAAGACCCTTTGATCTTCAAATTGCTCAATAAAAGCATTACAAGTATTTATCCCAAATTTTTTCATTAAAAATAATGAGGCCCATTCATTATCAATACTATCTGTGAAATCTATGTCCATATTTAAAGCGCCAATGGACTTTTTAAAAATATGAGTCGTCGGAGTCATACCTTGGGGTTCACACCAGGTTTTTCCCATTTTAAGTAAGGCGGTTTTTTCTTGTGCCCCCGCTATGGATATTCTGAAATCTCCTTCTTCCATGCCGAGAGGATTTACTTGGCCCAGACCCCGGATTTTATTTGCGATTTTTTTTTCGTTTAACTTTATATATTTCAAATCAAAAAATTGAGGTGTTGGAATGTCTTCCGGCAAAAAACTTAAGGCCCCTACACAATCTCTTCCGATGGCCGCCAATAAATCAAAAGGTCTGATACTTTCTGCCCCAAATTTAGCTGCCGCCGTTTTTCTAATTTCATCATTATCGGGAAGAAGATTATCAAAATACCTGGACACAACCTCTCCTTTGAATTCTTCTTCTTGAATGGGAAGTGAAAGAGAAATAGCAAAGCCCTGCTCAATCCATTCAGGCCCATAGCGAAAAGCTATTAGCCCGCTGGCCTCTTTTTTTAAATTCCCTACTAATAGGCCATTTAAATATACTCTGAGGACCTTAATTTTTTTCTTTCTTCCCATTTGGTAACCTATTTCTAAAGTAGATCCAGTAATTCTTGCGCTTTACTCTTTTTGGACTTTTTTTGCTTGGCGATATCCCCTGTTGAAATGCCCAGATTAATTTTCAAGGCCTGAACTATCTTAAAAAGTGACTCAAATGTTCCCCTGCCATTTTCCACGTCGCTTACCGTGGGTTGGCGCATATTCACAGAATTTGCCACATCTAACTGGGTGAGTCCTTTATTCTTTCGTATTCGCCTTATGGCCACGCCAAGATCTCTAGGCGTTTTAATATAGAAAATTGAGAGCTTTTTATTTCGCATTTTTTCCTCAAGCTACTAATTCAGTATACTTAAAGTATATCCTAATTTACGTATAAATCAAGGTTATACCAATTTAAGTATAATATATTTTTATGCGGATATTCGTATTGAAATAATTTAATAATTCAAGGTAGAAAAAATTTCTAAATGTACTCATATAATTTCAGTGAGTGCATTTATTAAAATCATTTAATTGCCAACAATTTGATCTGTCATCCCTAGATAGACATAACAATATGTAATTACAAAACAAAATTGAGATATAGATTGGATCAACTTGACCTGCTCTCTAAAGTATTTTTATGAAAATGTTAAGAGTAAAAGAGGAGGCCAATGGGATAAATCAGTCATTGGCGATATACTAAAACGAGAGCTGGAGGAAGTTTGATGTAGAGCATATTTAGTTTCATATTTTATATCTTTATTTTCATTTTATTGGGATACGGTCTCCCAAAAAACTTATACAAAAGTATTAAAAGGGCCTCAATTTTGAAGGTACACCAAGGGCTACCTTCGTTAGAAAAACTCACTTCTAAGTTGACCAAAAAGAAATAAATAATCTTAAGGAAATTTTTGTTATATTAATGGACCTGCTTTTTTTAATGGAACGCCAAAATCAAAAGACAAAAAAATTCTGTTCACTAGAATTTTTTATTTCGCCTTAGCACGGTCTAGATTAGAATATGGAATTAGAACCAAAATAGTCGACTATAGCAGTTGATATTTTTAATCCTAACAAGGGGAGTGATTAGGAATAGAATTGGTTTGGTGATTTTTTGGATTTGAATTGCTCATAGAAGAAGGATACTCTAATTTTAATAGGAACGTAATCTACTTAAAGTGAGGCTTTATGAGAAACATAGTATTTATTTCACTTCTTTTAAGCTTTGGGGTTTCAGCCGGATGGAAGCAAGTTTTTAAAGTAAACAAAAAAACTGAAAAAAGAGATGAAATTATTTCTTTAATCTCATATTGGGATAGTGAAGTTGAAAAACATTTTCGGGCTATTTCTCTTGGAGAACTTGAAAGGCCTATAATAATTTCATATGAGCTGAAAATTTCAGACATAGTTTGGAAAAATGAACCAAGCTGTTTTTTTGAATTAAATGAGAAAAGACCTATCGTGAAGAATTATGAATACAGCACTATGTTATATAAATTTTCCTCTAAAGATAATGTATATGGAGTTAGTGTTGGAGAGGCTGATGAATGGGGAAATTGGGGCAACCCTTGTGAACATAAGGATTACTTAAAGTATTCCAAATTAATAAAAGAAATATAAACTTATCTTAAAACCTTCCATCTACCCCAGCAAAATTTTGTCCATCTTCTTCCTTTTACTGTGATTAATGATGCATTCGCTGGTCCAAGAAATTTCAAACCAAGTGGATTTGCAGTCATGGTTGTAGGTGTCCATTTGGGTTTTGTCCCTTTCCAACTATCGAAGGTGAGGTCTGCTTTCGCCCATTTCCCACAAGGAAAAGTATTTGATTCTTTTTTCCATTCAACAACGTCTAAAGTATAGACTTTACCAACTTTATAATAGTCATCTGTTGGGTGAGATTTTGGCTTGCAATTATGAATCACCAGTGCACCGTCCATTCTAGTGCAGCTTAGAATGTCTTCTTCCTCCACGGGAATGCACTTTTTAGCGATCGGACAAGGTTCCTTTTCACTAACTCTGCATGAAACAGGCCAAGAATTGCCATCACATACTGCCATCCCGGTGCATATATGGTGAGTTTTTCCTTTTTTGTCTTTAATGGCAATTTTGGTCTGCTTCTTTGGTTTTAAATCACAATTGGAAAGATCTGGTCCTTCAGTCGCCCCACCTTTCCCCGGAGGTGGGGCCCAGCCTTGTGTTGCAAACAATATGGCAGCAAGTGGAAGGATTAAAAATATCTTTTTCATGACAACCTCAGTTTTTATACATATAGGCCATTATAGCACAAAGGATGATCTTGGCGGTCAGATAAAAGAATTATAATTAAAAATTGATTTACCCTTTAATAACCCGTGAAAAGAGATTGAATTAGGGGGGATTAAAGAATAGAGATGACGTATTTAATTGAAATTTATTTTTTGCTTATGGTATGTGAAGCTAGACAATGTTCTATTTCTTTTTTAAGCGATTTAGAAACTTTGTTGGAAATATTAAAGAAAAGTCGTGGATTTTTCCTTACCAACAAAAATTTTTCCTATGAAATCAACAAGTAAGAAAGAGGAATTATAGTATTGCAAAAACTGTCGCTGCAATAGTGGTAAGTGACTTATTAGTGCAACAAATAAATGGTCGACCATGCCCAACGCTGGACGAACCAGGTTACCCAACCCCTTATGTTTCTGTTTTTATTACACATTTTTTAAATAAACCTAAGAATAATTTAGGAATTTTCCGGAAACTTTATATAGACCACGACCTCTCCATCCGTGAAATAGAATCCATAACCGAATCTGCCTGGAGTAAAACCACCATCATTGAGACGATGCAAGAGAGGGAGATCACCAAAATTTCCTCCTCTAAATCTAACCGTCTAAGATTTGGCGAGCGAAAAGTTCAGGGCCTGATTGTTCCTCATCTTGAAGAGCAGAAAGTTATTCAAAAAATTATAGGCCTTAAAAATCAAGGTTATTCACTTCGAAAAATCACAAAACTTCTAATGGAAAAAAATATTAAGAGTAAAAGAGGAGGCCAATGGGATAAATCAGTCATTAGAGATATTTTAAAACGAGAACAGGAGGGAATTTAGTGCAGGGAATGTTTGGTTTCATATTTTATATCTTTATTTTCATTCTTCTAGGATATGGCCTCCCAAAGAACTTATACGAAAGTATTAAAAGGGCCTCAATTTTAAAGGTGCACCAAGGGCTAACTTCTCTAGAAAAACTCACTTCTAAGTTGATCAAAAAGAAATAAATAGCCTTAAGGAAAAATTTGTTATGTTAACGGAACTATTTTCCTAAAGGGAAGGCCAAAATCAAAAGACAGAAAATTTATGTTTGGGATGAGCTCTGTGTTAAGGGGGGGATTGTACCTAAGTCAGGGTAAATGAGAGCATGGCACTCGAACTCAAATAGAAAAGTTAATTATATCAGTAGCTAATTTTATTCCTAACAAGGGGAGTTATTAGGAGTAGAATGGAGTGGGTGCTTTATTACATTGTGTTTATGTTATTAGTGAAACTACATTAGCTATTTAGCAGGGAGACTTTAAAATAATTTAATAATTGAGTATTATTTACTCATTGTAACTCAGGAGTTTATGTATGAAAAAAGCAATATTCCTTATTTGCTTATTAAGTTTCTTTAAAGTTGATTCTTACGCTGAATGGAAAGCAGTAGTCCATGTAGATAAGGAATCTAAAGATAGAGATAAAATAATTTATATGCTTACTCATTATGAAAGTAATATAAAAAGGGCCTATACAGGAATATCTGTTGGTAGCACTGAGAGGCCTATTCCAACATATTATGCCCTAAAGGTTTTTGATGTTGTTTGGAACAATGAAAGAGATTGTCATTTTGGAGAGGATCAAAAAAAACCAAGATATAAGAATTTGGAGTATAGCGCAGTGGCCTATCTCTTTCCCAGTGGGAAAACAGGAGGAATGATTTTTGGAGAAGAGTCAAATTGGGAAAGGCTGATAAGCCCATGCCAAGACCCAGATATAGAAACATTTCTTAAGCCAAAACTTAGAAGGTGGATAAGATAGAAGAACTTACTTTATCGGGTAATAGTGACATTTAAAGCTTTTTTTAGTTATTGTGCTCCATACTTTGACTTGTGCACCACCTGTTTTTGTGTACTTCATCTGAATTGAGTCAGGTTTTCGCCATATTTCTTTATGAGTAGAACCCATATCCCAATCTATATTATTAGCAGGTACCCATTTTCCATTTTTTTTCATTTCGGCTTTAAAGGTATACACCCTTCCTAATACGTAATGTCCAAGATCAGAGTCTGGAGTGCAATCTATAACCTGAACCCACCCATCTCCAGGGGGATCCATGGCGCCAAATTCAATGCATTTTTTAGCAATTGGACAGGGATCTCTTTCGCTTACCTTGCATGATACAGGTACTGTTTTTCCTGCACAGACAGCTAGTCCAGTACAAACATGAGCTTTTTTTCCATTTTCATCTGTAAAGGTTACTTTTGACTGCTCTTTTTGTTTTAAATCACATTTTGAAGCATCAAATCCCGTCGCTCCTCCTTTTCCCGGCGGTGGCGCCCAGCCTTGTGTCGCAAACAATAATGTAGCTAGTGGAAGAATTAAAAATAGCTTTTTCATGACAACCTCAGCTTTTATATCTATAGGCCATCATATCACAATGCTACATCTCTTTGATAAATCAATGCGTTTATAGCTAAAAATTGAATTTCCCTTAAGTAACCCGTGAAAAAACGTTGTCCTGAAGGGAAAAGGAATTGAGATGACGTTCTTAAATAAAATTTATTTTTTGCTTATGGTAGGTGAAGCTGGATAATGTTTTATCTCTTTTTTAAGCGATTTAAAAACTTTGTTGGAAATATTAAAGAAATGTCGTGGATCTTCCTTACCAAAAAAGATTTGTCCTATGAAATCATCAAGCAAGAAAGAGGAGTTAAAGTATTGCAAAAATTGTTGCTGCAACAGTTGTAAGTGACTTATTAGTGCAATAATTAAATGGTCGACCATCCCCGACGCTGGACGAACCAGTTTACCTAACTCCTTATGTCTCTGTTTTTATTATACATTTTTTAAATTATCCTAAGAATAATTTAGGAATTTTCCGGAAACTATACCTAGATCACGGCCTTTCCATCCGTGAAATAGAGTTTCTAACAGAATCTGCCTGGAGAAAAACCACCATCATTGAGACGATGCAAGAGAATGAGATCACAAAGACTTCTAACCCTAAATCTAACTGTCTCAAGTATGGCGAGCGAAAAGTTCAGGGCCTGATTGTTCCTCACTTTGAAGAGCAGAAAATTATTCAAAAAATTCTTGGCCTTAAAAATCAAGGTTATTCATTACGAAAAATCGCAAAATTTCTATTGGAAAAAAATATTAAAAGTAAAAGGGGAGGCCAATGGGACAAATCAGTCATTGGCGATATCCTAAAACGAGAACTGGAGGAGGGTTGATGCAAGGCATTTTTAGTTTAATATTTTATATCTTTATTTTCATTCTACTAGGATATGGCCTCCCAAAAAACTTATACAAAAGTATTAAGAGGGCCTCAATTTTAAAGGTCCATCAAGGGCTATCTTCGTTAGAAAAACTCACTACTAAGTTGACCAAAAAGAAATAAATAATCTGAAGAAAAGTCTTGTTATGTTAGTGGTTCTGCCACCCTAAAGGGAACGCCAAAATCAAAAATAGATATTTTCTATTAACTAGAATTTCGTATTTCCTCTAAGCACGGCTTAGGTCAGGGTAGAATAAAATATGGCATTAGAGACCAAATATAAAATACAGGCCAGATTAGTTTTTGTTTCATTTAAAACTTATTCAATAAAAGCGACAAGTTTTGGGGTAAAAAAATGATTACTCCTAATATGGTGATTTTATTCCTAATGAGGAAGGGAATTTGGAATAAAATTGAGTTGAAGGTTTCTGGTGGATATTGGAACTCTCATTTTTAAATTTTCTGACAGATTTGAAAATAGTCTTGGAGCCTTCGATTGATGTCGGAAACATAATAAAAATCTTCCTCGTCATGATCTTCGAAGTTAATAAGGATTTTGTTTGATACAAGGAGGTTCATACCTACAGCTGTCGAATTTTCCCTTAACTTCGAATTGGAATCAATTATTTGAATTTTTTGACCTCTTTTAAATTTATCAAAATCAATATTTGAATTACGAAATAAAATTAAGGAATTATTAATTTGGTACTGTGGGGAAAATCTAGGAAAAAGAATATCTCTATTGAATTTTATATATCCACCATATTTTAAGCTGGGGATTGTAATTTCATTTGGTACTTCCTTAAAGCCATCACCGCAGTTTTCATCTGCATGACTAAGAATTGAAAATGATAGAAGGAAAATAAGAAGTTTAGACATGTCGACTCCCTTTCTTTAATTATCGAAAAGAATTGGGTTATTCGTCAAGTATAATATGGGTGGATAAATTTATAATCAAGAAAGTAACCAAGATGTTCACGTTAGCTTACATCTAGGTTACCTTTTCATATAATTTATGACTTATTTATTATTAATTTCTTACCTCTTGGATTTTTTTCCAGATTTACTACCTGAGCCCTGGGCCCCTCCGGCCGGAGTATAGGTTGCTTCAATGTAGATATATCCTCCTTTCCCTAAGATTCCCTTCGGGTTTGATCCATCTGGAAAGTCGTTTTTCATATCAATTTGGATTTCCATTTTTTTGGGAGTTAGTCGGAAGTCATAAACTCCCTTAGAAGTATCAGCACCACTTTTTTTGTGAGGGATATCCCAAGTAATATCGTCGAGCTTTAATTTAAGGAGTTTTGATTCACTTGGGTCTTTTATAGTAAATTCAATTCGAACTGTATCAATTTTTCCCCTTTGATCCTTTCTCGTAACAATACCTTCATATTTGTATGACTTTTGATTTCTTGGTTGTACTATTTCTTGAAAGAGTGAACACTGTAAATTTGAGTACTCCATTTTTCTTTTTGTGTCTTTGAAAGATGAGATGCATTTACCAAATCCCATTCCCCAGCCTTGTGTTGCAAATAATAAGGCCGCTAGTGGAATAATTAAAAATAGTTTTTTCATGATGACCTCTTTTTTTATATCCATAGGCCATTATATCACAAAGCCTGATTTTGCGGGTCAGATAAAGAATTTATTGTTAAAAATTTATTTTCCCTTGTATATCCCGTGATAAAGAGATTGATTTAGAGAGGGGTAAAGAATTGGGATGACGTTCTTAAATAAAATTTATTTTTTGCTTATGGTATGTGAAACGGGAAAATGTTCTATTCCTTTTTTAAGCGATTTAGAAACTTTGTTGGAAATATTAAAGAAAAGTCGTGGATTTTCCCTTACCAATATAGGTTTTTCTTATGAAATCAACAATTAGGGAAGAGGAATTAAAGTATTGCAAAAACTATCGCTGCAATAGTGGTAAGTGACTTATTAGCGCAATAATTAAATGGTCGGACAGAGAGGATTTGAACCTCCGACCCCTTCACCCCCAGCGAAGTGCGCTACCCCTGCGCTACTGTCCGACACAAGAAGTTAATTTTTTACCGAGGCCGGACCTTTTTGTCCATGCTTTTACGCGTTGTTTTTAACTAAAAAATAACTTAATTAATCACTTATCTTCTAGTAGTATGAGTACACTTTCAAATTTTTTTAAGGGGATCAAAATCCTATGAGTGTCACAATGTGCCGTCGTTTTAGTGCTTCAATCGTTAAAAAACAAGTGGTGGCCTTCACCGGGCTGTTTTTTTGTCTTTTTCTTGTAGGCCATTTGGTCGGGAACTTACTGATCTTAGTAAGTCCTGAGGCCTTTAATAAATATGCCCACGCCTTAGTTAGTAATCCCGCCATCTACGCTATCGAGGCGGTGATGACCATTTTATTTCTAACTCATGTGGTTTTAGCTCTTAAGCTAACTAGAGAAAATAGAAAGGCACGGGGAGAGAGTTATCATTTAAAAAGAAATACCGGACGAGGGGCCACCTTCATGTCCGATACCATGCCTTACACTGGTATTTTAATTTTTGTTTTTCTAGTACTTCATATTTTGAAGTTAAAATATGGAACCTATTATGAGGTTACTTATGATGGTCTGGTAATTAGAGATCTTTTCAAAACCATGGTTGAATATTTTAGGAACCCCTTAAATGTTGCTTTCTACATTGCGGCCATGTTGGTGGTAGGAATTCACGTAAGTCATGGCCTTTGGTCTGCCTTTCAAACCTTTGGTTTTAACCATCCCAGATATAATGGATTTTTAAGAAAATTCAGTATTATCTTTGCCATGGTAGTCGCAGCTGGTTTTATGGTTCTTCCCATTTTCTGTTACCTACAAGGAGCAAACTAAGATGAGTGTTAAATATCTAGATGGAAAAGTTCCTGAGGGCCCACTTAAAGATAAGTGGAATAAACATAAGTTTGATTCAAAACTAGTTAACCCATCCAATAAAAGAAAATTTAAAGTTCTAATTGTCGGAACGGGACTTGGAGGGGGAGCTGCAGCTGCTACGTTAAGTGAGCTAGGTTATGAAGTGGAATCTTTTACTATTTCAGATTCTGCTAGAAGGGCCCACTCTATTGCTGCTCAAGGGGGAATCAATGCTGCTAAAAACTATCCCAATGATGGTGATTCAATTTGGCGACTTTTTTACGATACCATCAAGGGTGGAGATTATAGATCGCGTGAAGCTAACGTCTATCGTCTGGCCGAGGTTTCTAATAATATTATTGATCAATGTGTAGCACAGGGTGTTCCCTTTGCTAGAGAGTATGGTGGTGTTCTATCAAATAGATCTTTTGGTGGGGCCCAAGTATCTAGAACCTTTTATGCTAGAGGACAAACTGGACAGCAACTTCTGTTGGGCGCTTATTCTGCCATGATGAAGCAAGTAAATAAGGGCAAGCTTAAAATTCATACCAGAATGGAAATGCTTGATGTGGTTATAGTTGATGGAGTAGCTAGAGGAATTATTTGTAGAAATTTAATTACAGGAAAAATCTCTAGACACTGGGGGGATGCAGTAATCCTCGCTAGTGGGGGATATGGAAACGTTTATTATCTTTCCACTAATGCCATGGCATCAAATGCCAGTGCCGCTTGGAGAGCTCATAAAAAAGGTGCATATTTTGCGAATCCATGTTTTACGCAAATTCACCCAACTTGTATTCCAGTTCATGGTGCCAATCAATCCAAACTAACTCTGATGTCTGAGTCTCTTCGAAATGACGGCCGAGTTTGGGTGCCAAAAAATAAAGACGAAAAAAGAGCACCAAATGATATTCCTGAAGAAGATCGAGATTACTATCTTGAAAGGATTTATCCCTCTTTTGGAAATCTAGTACCCCGGGATGTGGCCTCAAGAAATGCCAAGAATCAGTGTGATGTTGGAAAAGGGGTAGGAAATACTAAGTTAGCGGTTTATTTAGATTTTAGAGATGCCATTAAAAGAGATGGAAGAGAAGCTATTGAAGCAAAATATGGTAATCTCTTTGAAATGTATGAGCGGATTAATGATGAAAATCCATATATTGTACCTATGAAAATCTACCCCGCGGTTCACTATACTATGGGCGGACTTTGGGTCGATTATAACTTAGAGAGTAACCTCAAAGGACTTTTTGTTCTAGGTGAGGCCAATTTTAGTGATCACGGGGCTAACCGACTTGGAGCTTCGGCCTTAATGCAAGGTTTGGCCGATGGTTACTTTGTTATTCCTTATACCATAGGCCGCCATTTTGCTGAAGGAGTTTCCAAGGTTGATACCAATCACCCGGCCTTTGATGAGGCAGAAAAAACTTCAAAAGAAAAATTAGATAAACTTTTAAATATCCAGGGAACGAAGACCGTAGATTATTTTCATAAAAAACTTGGTCAAGTTATGTGGGATAATGTGGGAATGGCACGAAATGAGCAGGGACTTCGAAAAGCAATTGAAGAAATACCCAAAATTCGTGAAGAGTTTTGGAAAGACGTAAAAGTCACCGGCGATTTTGATAACCTTAACATGGAACTTGAAAAGGCCAACAGAGTAGCTGACTTTTTAGAGATCGGTGAGCTGATGGCCCGAGACGCTCTGATGAGACCTGAGTCTTGTGGTGGACACTTTAGAGATGAATCTCAAACTGATGAGAACGAGGCCAAAAGAGATGATGAAAATTACACCCACGTGGCCGCTTGGGAATTCACTGGTGTTGGGAAAGAACCCATCAGAAATATTGAAGAACTTAAATTTGAAAATGTTAAATTAACTCAAAGAAGTTACAAGTAGGAGATATCCATGAGTGATATTGGTCTCATGAATTTAAAACTTAAAATCTGGCGTCAAAAGAATATGACCACCAAGGGAAAAATGGTGGATTATAAGTTAGACGGCGTTTCCCCTGATTCATCCTTTTTAGAGATGATTGATCAGCTCAATGAAGAACTCGTTACTAAGGGTGAAGATCCGGTTGCCTTTGATCATGATTGCCGTGAAGGAATCTGTGGCATGTGTTCTTTGATGATCAATGGGATGGCCCATGGGCCGGAATCTGAAACCACTACCTGCCAACTTCATATGAGAAAATATAAAGATGGAGACACCATTGTCATTGAACCTTGGCGTGCTAGACCTATGCCGGTGCAAAAAGATTTAGTTGTCGATCGAACAGCTTTTGATGACATAATGGTCGCGGGTGGCTTTGTTGATATCAACGTTGGTTCCGCACCTGATGCCAATGGACTTCCCATTGGAAAAGGAAATGCAGAACTTTCCATGGACGCCGCTTCATGTATCGGCTGTGCCGCGTGTGTTGCAGCTTGTCCGAACGCTTCAGCGATGCTTTTTGTCTCTGCCAAGGTTTCCCAGTTCGCTCTTCTTCCTCAAGGTGAAGTAGAAAAAGATCAAAGGGTTTTAAATATGGTTACCAAAATGGATGAGCTTGGTTTTGGAAACTGTACCAATGCCGCTGAGTGTGAAGCTTCTTGTCCTAAGGGAATTGATATTTCAAATATTGCTAGAATGAATAGAGAGTATTTAGCAGCTTCTATTAAGGCCCATTAAAAATTATTCGACGTTTAATTGATACTCAATCAATCTCGAATAGTTTTTACTGCTGTCTTTGCAGTGATAGGTGACTCCGGAATTTAAAATTCCTCTACTGATATCGATCGTGATATTTTTTTTCAAGTCACAACCAGTATGTAACCATTTCTCATTTATAAAAAGATTAATTAAATTATTGTCTATTTTTATCCCTTTAGTGCACAAAGCATAACTTCCAATAGAACTACATTTAAAGTTTTTATAAAAAGAAACATCATAATAGTGATTTTGATTATTTTGTTTGAGTTTGAAGTTGTTACAATTAACTTTAGTTATCTCAATACTTTCTCCCGTATACTCTTTTCCTGTCTCCCAATAAATACCTGATAGGTTAGAGCAATGATCCTTGGGATCCTGAGTCTCTGTATTTGACGCTTGAGCTTGTTGAGGAGGTGCTACCGGGAGAGATATAAAAAGGGTTTGATCTCGGTCATGATTTTCTAAGAAGTATTTAACCGCTTCAACTTTAATATCGAGTTCCCCTTTATACTTTAATTCTTCCTTAGTATTGCCTATTTTTCCAAGAATCCTGTTGCCGATAATTTCAAAGTCTTCTAATACCCGTAAGAGGTACTTCTTGTTTACACTTTTTGGAACTTGAACTTTATATCCCCACTTACGTCCATTGCGAATGACACCTTTAAATCTTAACTTGAAATCTTGCATTAGAATTGATTCTATTTTAGTAATCTCTTTTTTTTCTTCCTTTATATCCTCAGTTTCTTGAATATTATTTTCTCTAACTGGGTCTTTTAAAAAATTCCAATTGCCAGCATTCTTTCTGGGAATTTCATTACAAGAATAAATTGAGATTAGGGTAAACAGTCCTACAAAAAAGCTTATTTTCATGGCAAATCCTCTAATAAGCTTTTCGTCTTAAGAATTGAAATTGATAATTTAAATATCACAGAAGGTTAATTTTAACCTGTGCATTTTTCTTTGGTATTGAGGTCTATTTGCAGATTTTCTTAAATTTGGCCGTAAGATGAATTTCTACATCATTCCAGGTTTTTTTCTCATGCTTTTCGCTGCAGGCCTTATTGATGCTTTTTAGATTGTCATTTAGGTCCCAATCAAAAATATCGATAGTTCCCTTGGCCACGAGCTTGTTATTTTTGATGGTGTAATTTAAAGGAATGGTCATCTCTTCATCATTCATTTCAATTTCCAGCATTAAGAGATCATTTTTAGTATCAAATCCTTTGATCTTTGCCTCAATAACAGGGCCATCATCCATAGTGGAGAAGAAAAACTTTTTGATTTTAACGTCTCTGCCCTCATCTCCTGTAATTAAAGAGTTGGTATCAATTGCGGCCTCTATTCCAGTGGCCGCATCAATGATGGTTTTTCCCTTAATAAGATCTTTGAGCCCTAATTTTTTAAAGGATCCACCGACCCCTAATTTCATAAAGGTTTTAAAGGCAGTGAATTTAACTACTACATCTTTAGGTGTCGTTTGGTAGTGACAATTTTTTTTCTTTGCAGCAAAAGCGGATTGAGATAAAAGTATGACGGAAATTAGATATATTAGTTTCATTAATTGCTCCTTTAAAGAATGGATAATAACCGAATGGAAGAATACCCTCAAGATTATTTCGTCAAAATTGAAAATGAAGAGCATCATTTAGGAAGAATTACTATTAATAGGGCCTCACACTTTAATGTTGAAATTGATATCGTGCAAAAAGAGTCTAAAAAGATCTTCCAGCATGTAGATATGCTCTTTAATATCGAAGATAAAACCGAGGCCATCGATTCGGGAGTGCAAGTTCTTGCTAAATTTTTAAAAAAACCATTGGAATAGTATCATCCTGCAATTTAGAATAAATAGTGGAGGGTATTAAAATAGAAACTTCTCAGGAAAATTCACGTTCTTCTAATTGGTATCTCTTAAGAGAGGGGCATCACACCGGCCCTTTTACTCAAAGGGACCTTTTAAGACAAATTGAAAAAGATGAAATTAAAAGTCAGGATCGAGTCTGGAAACAAGGCCTTGAGAACTGGATTCAAATAAGTGATCTAAATAACTTTAATCCAACTCCTCCCTCGATACCAATTGTAAAAGAGAAGGACCAAGTTCCAAGAGCTGAGGAAATAAAAGAAGCGGCAGTAGTGCCAGAACCTAAAAACTCAGCTTTTAAATATACCCTCTTATTAATTCCTTTTATTATTATTGGTTTTATTTATTATTACTTAACGATTCCGCCAAAAAGGTATTTACCCTTTGCCAGATTAGAAAAGTCCCAGGTCCAAAGATTAAATAACCTTATTCAAGATGAGAAATTTAAAGGAGAACTGACTCTATCCCAAGATGCAAAAGAGCTATGGTTGGCCACGGGCATACAAGGTCCTTATAGGGTTGAATTAGTATTAAATTCAGTGGATGGAGAGATTCTAAACAGTCGTAAAATTCGAATTACCTCGAGGGCAACTCTTGATCAGAATTGGGCCAGATTCCATATTTTTAATTTAGAATATGGAACAAAAATTGCTCCTGGGAAGTATTCTTATGGCCTAATAGCAAGGCCTTTAGGGCCTAAGGAAAAATTAGATAAATTTTGGAAAAAATTTAGAAAAGAACCTCTATCTAATGAAGGTTTTAAATTAACGGGAGAAATCCTTTTTACCAAGGATAAACCAGCTGAATTAGCGGTTAAACTAGCTGATTTTAAAAAGAAAATTTTGGCCAAAAAATTAGTGCCTTTTGAAGAGAAATTGGAAAAATGGAAGGCCTTTTTATCAGTTTTGACTAAAGTAGATACCTTGTATCAAGATACTCTAAGGGCCATCAAACGTGGCAAGAGTATAAATCTATTTGAAAATAAATATAATCGATTTTTAGGTTCCATGCTCCGTTCTTTAGTTCTTGAGACGCGGGAAGTTTATAAAGTAAAGGGAGCAGGCCTAGAGGACTATAAAAAACTCCATCTTTTTGGCCGCCATATCGGGGAAATGGTCAGTGATATGGTGGTGAAAACTAAAAAATACAAAGTGCTAGGTCCTGCACCGAAAGGCCGTTTATCTAGATATTTTATGAAAAAAGCTAAAGGTTTTAAGGAGCGGGCCGAAAAAGAAATCGGACTGCTCGTAGATAAAATAAAATCTTTTGAGCAATTCTAGCTTTTATGATGCGATACACCTAGAACTACAAATACCCAAGGATTAGTATAAACGAAATTTTTAAGACCCCTTAGGAGTTACCCTAATTATGAATATCCACGAATATCAGGCAAAAAATTTAATGCGTAAATTTGGAATGAAACTTCTCCACGGAGATATCGCCAAAACTCCTGAAGCTGCTGTGAAAGTTGCCAAAGGACTAGGCGGAAAAGTTTGGGTTGTGAAAGCACAAATCCATGCGGGAGGAAGAGGAAAAGCTGGCGGTGTAAAAGTAGCTAAATCTTTAGATGAAGTAAAAAAATATGCTGAAGACATCTTAGGCTCAACTCTTGTTACTCATCAAACAGGCCCTGAAGGAAAAAAAGTAAACTTAGTCTTTATCGAAGAAGGCTGTGAAATAGAACACGAATATTATGCTGGGATCGTTTTTGATCGTTCCACTAATAAAATCACTTTCATGGCATCAAAAGAAGGTGGAGTTGATATTGAAAAGGTCGCAGAAGAGACCCCAGAAAAAATTATTAAGGTAGGAGTTGATCCTTCGGTTGGTTTTACTCCTTTTATTGGGAGAAAACTGGCCTATGGAATCGGCATTAAAGAAAAAGATCAAGTCAAAGAGGCCACAAAGTTTTTTGAAGGTCTCTATAATGTTTATACTGAGTGTGATTGCACCATTGCCGAGATCAATCCTCTTATTAAAACTAAATCAGGGGAGATTATGGCCCTTGATGCAAAATTAAATTTTGATGATAATGCTCTCTACCGTCATCCAGAAATTGAACGACTCAGAGATCCCGCAGAAGAGTCCGCCAAAGAAATGGAAGCTGCCGCTGCCGGATTTAGCTACATTGAACTCGATGGAAATATCGGCTGCCTGGTAAATGGCGCTGGTTTGGCCATGGCCACAACTGATATTATTACCTTCCATGGTGGAATGCCTGCCAACTTTCTAGATGTTGGCGGTGGGGCCACTAAAGAAACAGTTCAAACAGCATTCGCCATTATTTTGGAAGATGAAAATGTTAAGGCCATTTTAGTTAATATCTTTGGTGGGATCATGAAATGTGACATCATCGCTGAAGGGATTGTGGGGGCCGCTAAAGAGATTGGAATTAAAGTTCCACTGGTTGTTAGACTTGAAGGAACCAACGTTGCAATTGGAAGAAAAATTCTTGAAGAATCTGGACTTAATATTGTGACCGCAAATGAACTGGATGATGCTGCTAAAAAAGTAGTTAAAGAAGCTGTAAAGGGAGAGGAGTAGGAAATGACTATTCTAGTAAATAGAGAAACAAAACTTATCACTATTGGATATACCGGAAAGCAGGGAACTTATCACTCTCTACAATCAAGAGACTATGGAACAAATTTTGTTGGGGGTGTAACTCCAGGAAAAGGTGGAACCATGCATGAAGGTTATCCCGTTTTTAATACCACTTATGAAGCAGTAGAAAAAACAGGTGCAAATGCCGCCATGATTTTTGTACCGCCTCCATTTGCCGCTGATGCAATTCTTGAGTGCATAGATGCGGAGATTCCTTTGATCGTTTGTATCACTGAAGGAATTCCTATCATGGACATGATTAAAGTTAAGGCAGCACTCGATGCCTCTAACAGTAAAATGATTGGTCCAAACTGTCCGGGAGTTATCACTCCAGGTGAAAGTAAAATTGGAATTATGCCAGGACATATTCATATGCCAGGTAGAATAGGGGTTATTTCGAGGTCAGGAACCCTTACTTATGAAGCAGTATATCAGCTTACTGAGAGAGAAATCGGACAGTCCACTTGTGTGGGAATTGGCGGAGATCCCGTCTCAGGTATGGACTTCATCGATGTCTTAGCTCTTTTTGAAGCAGATCCTGACACTGATGCAGTCATTATGATTGGTGAAATTGGTGGAACCGCTGAACCTGAGGCGGCACGATGGATTCAAAAAAATATGTCGAAACCTGTAGTTTCCTTTATCGCTGGGGCCTCTGCGCCTCCAGGTAAAAGAATGGGGCACGCGGGGGCCATCATCTCTGGCGGAGAGACCACCGCCGAGGCCAAATACAAAATTATGGAAGAATGTGGCATTCATATCTCTAGATCACCCGCAGAACTTGGACAAATTATGGAAAAGGTGCTAAAAGCCAGGAAGTAATTTTAAATTAAGCGGAGTAGAAAAATGGAAAAAACCTTTAGTATTATAAAGCCTAACGCTGTTGAATCTAATGTAATTGGAAAAATAATCGACAGATTTGAATCAGAAGGTCTAAGAGTGGCCGCGGCCAAATTCACGCACCTTTCAAAAGAAAAGGCCGAAGGTTTTTATATTGAGCACAAAGAAAGACCTTTCTTTGGTTCTCTAGTGTCTTTTATGACTTCAGGCCCGGTAATGCTTATAGTGCTTGAAGGTGAAAACGCTGTTGAGAAAAATAGAGCGATAATGGGGGCCACAAATCCTGCTGATGCGGAAGAAGGCACTATTAGAAAACTATATGCCAAGTCCATTGAGGCCAATGCAGTTCATGGCTCAGATTCCACTACCTCTGCCGAGAGAGAAATCTCTTACTTCTTCGATAAGAATAAGGTCTTTGATCGTTGCTAAAAACGACTAATTTCGAGTACTTATAGGGCCCCTTTTCGATACCTTTCAGGTACATATTACACGGTGTGTTGAATCTAAGGCCCTAACCATGTACATTAGCTTATTGAAACAATTGTTTGGGAGGTAAAATGTTTAAAATTGGAGACTACGCAGTATGCCCTGGACATGGTGTAGGTCAAATTTCAGACATTGAAGAGCGAGAACTCGCGGGCACTCAAACTTGGTTTTACGTTCTTAAAATTATATCAAATGGCATGACCGTTATGGTTCCAACTGAGTCAAAAGAAGGAATTAGAGGTCTTATATCTAATAATGAAATCACTAAAGTATTTAGCTTACTCCAAGATCAAGATGTTGAAGTAGATAATTCTACTTGGAACAGAAGATATAGAGAGTATATGCTAAAAATTAAGACTGGTTCTTTAACCGAGATCGCTGAAGTTCTAAGAGCGCTATTTCTTCTTAAAAAGATTAAGAATTTAAGCTTTGGAGAGAAAAAGATGCTTGAGCAGTGTCGAGATCTATTGGCACAAGAAATTGCTCTGGCCGGTGGCGAAGAGAAAAAAGAGGTTAGGACTAAAATTGATGCTCAATTCTCAAATCTGACCACCGTATAGTTTTCTAATAACTCATTTAATGGTAAAAAATATCTAAGAGGCAAAATTATGTCAGTAAAAGATATTACCATTTTTAACAACCTTACTAGAACCAAAGAGAAGTTTAAGACTTTAGAGGACGGAAAAGTAAGGTTTTATTCCTGTGGACCTACCACTTATGACTTTCTTCATGTGGGTAATGCTCGTGCTCTAGTTGTGGGTGATCTTATTTTTAGAATCCTCAAAACTGTTGGGTATGAAGTGAACTTTGTTCGAAACTTTACCGATGTGGATGATAAAATTATTGAACGGGCCAAGGAAGAGGGAGTAGATCCACTTGTTCATTCCCAAAAATATATTGATGAGTGTTTAAAAGATATGGCCTCTTTAAATCTTTTGCCGGCCACTCATACTCCAAAAGTAAGCGATACCATGCCTCAGATTATCGATATGATTAAAATCCTTGAGGATAAGGGATTTGCCTACGTAGTAGATGGAGAAGTCTTTTATCACGTTCCTCTTTTTAAAGATTACGGAAAATTATCTAAGAAAAAAATAGAAGATCTGCAATTTGGAAAACGAGTGGAAGTTGACTCTCGCAAAAAGAATCCTTGTGATTTTGTTTTGTGGAAACCGGCCAAAGAAGGAGAGCCTTCCTGGGATTCTCCTTGGGGCGCTGGTAGACCTGGTTGGCATATTGAATGTTCTGCCATGGCCAAAACGTTTTTAGGTCCTGAGATTGATCTACATCATGGTGGAATTGATTTGATGTTTCCCCATCATGAAAACGAAATTGCCCAATCGGAAGCGGCCAATGGTTGCACTTTTTCTGATCATTGGTGCCATAATGAGTTTTTAAACTTTGGTAGTGAAAAAATGTCCAAGTCTCTGGGGAATGTCATTACCATAAGAGCTTTTGTTGAGACCTATAGTGGTGAGGTTCTAAGACATATTCTAAGTTCTGTTCATTATAGATCTAAAATGGATTGGACCAAAAGTATTATTGAGCGGGCCATCGGTGAAATTGAACGATTACATGTCTTTTATAAAGAGTTGATGGGAATGCCGAGAACTGATAAAGAGTCGCAAAAGGACTTTGATCAAGTTGTCAGTACTAGAAAAAAAATGGAAGAAGAGTTGAGTAACGATTTCAATGTTCCAGGTGCCACCTCTGAGCTTTTTTCTCTTATTAGATATTTTAACCGTGAATACATTAGCAATCTTGGAGAAGGAATAAGTGAAAAACTTTTTTCTGAGTTAATTTCACTTCTTAAATTTTACTCTAATGCCACGGGACTTCTCTATGATAATTTTGATGAAATGCTAGGACATATTAATCATGCGAGAAAATCTCTTTGTGAAGCTAGTGAAAAACTAACTGATGAGGAAGTAGAAAAGCTAATTAAAGATCGAAAAGAGGCAAGGGCCACAAAGGACTGGTCCAGATCTGATCAAATTCGTGATCAGCTAAATGAGGCGGGAATTGTGGTTAAAGATAATCCCGACGGGACCTATTCCTGGCATTATAAGTAAATGTCCTTCAATCTTAAATCAAAATTTAAACCCACTGGGGATCAACCTGGGGCAATCAAAGCTTTAACCAAAGGATTTGAAAAGGGTGAGCATTGCCAAACTCTCTTAGGTGTTACCGGCTCTGGTAAAACCTTTACCATGGCCAATGTTATAAAAAATCTGGGAAAAAAAACTCTTATATTGGCACCAAATAAAACATTAGCGGCCCAATTATACGGAGAATTTAGAGAATTTTTTCCCGATAATGCTGTTGAATACTTTGTCTCTTATTATGATTACTACCAACCAGAGGCATACGTTGTAGGAAGTGATACCTATATTGAAAAAGATGCCTCCATCAATGACGAGATAGATAAACTCAGACATAGTGCTACTCGAAATCTTCTCTCTCGTGATGATGTTATTGTGGTGGCCTCGGTTAGTTGTATTTATGGAATCGGGGATCCGGCAGAATACGAAGCGCAGAAGATGACTTTATTTACCGGTGATATTGTAGATAGAGATCAGCTGCTTCGAGATCTCGTGGCAATCCAATTTACACGCAATGATATCGATTTCTCACGGGGAACCTTCCGCGTTCGTGGAGATACGGTTGAAGTATTTCCCGCGAGTGAAGATAGCAATGTCATAAGAATAGAGTTTTTTGACCAAGAGGTGGAAGGAATTCATATAGTTGATCCACTTAGAGGAAAAATCTTAGAAACTCTAAATCGAATTACTATCTTTCCAAAATCTCACTACGTTGTAAGTGATGATAAGATGAAAAGGGCGTTAAAAACGATTAGAGAGGAACTTAGATGTAGATTAAAGGAGCTTAAAGAGCAGGATAAACTGGTTGAAAAGCAAAGGCTGGAGCAGCGAACTCTTCTAGATCTTGAAATGATGGAGGAGATGGGGTTTTGTTCAGGAATTGAAAATTATTCAAGACACTTAACCGGTTTGCCTCCGGGAGCACCTCCTCCAACTCTTTTAGATTATTTTAGAAAAGATTTTCTTTTAATAATTGATGAGTCTCATATTGCTGTCTCTCAAGTGGGGGGGATGTATAAGGGGGACCGTTCAAGAAAAGAAAACCTAGTTAATTTTGGATTTAGACTGCCAAGTGCTTTAGATAACAGGCCTTTAAAATTTTTGGAATTTGAAGAAAAAATAGATCAAGTCCTCTACGTTTCAGCTACACCGGGCAGTTATGAGTTAACCGAAACGGGGGGAGAGTTTATTGAGCAGATCATTAGACCTACGGGGCTTCTCGACCCTAAAATAGAAATAAAAGATGCTAAAAATCAAATTGATGAAATGCTGGTTGAGGCGAAACGGGCGATTAAAGCAGGAGGGAGAGTTTTAATCACTACGCTAACTAAAAGACTCGCAGAAGACTTAACTAAATTCTATGAGGCCTCGGGAATGAAAATTAGATATCTGCATTCCGATATTTTGACTCTTGAGCGCATGGAGATTATTCAAGACCTTAGAAAAGGTGAGTTTGATATTTTAGTAGGGATTAATCTCTTAAGAGAGGGACTGGATTTACCAGAAGTAACTCTTGTGGGGATTTTAGATGCCGATAAGGAAGGATTTTTAAGATCTGAAAGATCACTCATTCAAACCATAGGTAGAGCGGCCAGAAATGTTGAAGGTAGAGTTATACTTTTTGCCTATAAACAAACTGGAAGTATGAAAAAGGCGATACTTGAAACTAACAGAAGAAGGGCCATTCAAAAAAGATACAATCAAGAAAATAAAATAACCCCAAAGACTATTTCTAAAGAAATTCAAGGTGGAGTTTTAGAAACCCTTAGAGGGGCCAAGGGGTCTGCTAAGGCCCGCGCTAAAAAGGCAGTTTTTGGCCATGAAGATATAAGTAAAGAAAAGATTTCTGCACGAATTAAAGAGTTGAAAGAGAGTATGAAGCAAGCGGCAAAAGAATTACAATTTGAAGAGGCAGCAAAGTATAGAGATGAAATGAAAGAGCTTAGTGAGGCCCTTCTTTTGTTGTAACTTGAATGATCCTTTTCAATCTATCCTGACATTCAGGTCGTTCTTTTAAAAAAGCAATTAATTCAGGGCCAAAACCTAGCAGATAAGAAAAATAATCTGCTTCATATTGAGCATCCGTAGTATCTATTTTTCTATCACTATGTTTTAAAAAAAGATGTCCTATTTCATGCGCCAAAATTGCAAGTCCTGGTTTGCAATTTTTAGATTTTAAAATATTGATAAGATCTGGGTAAATTAAAATAAGATGATATCGGTCTGAATGAGGGATGGCACATGCCCACTGGCCTCTTGCAGGGATCATGAGAAGTTTTTTTCCTTGGTTAAAAAAATCAAATAATTCAACACCGAAGGCATTAAAAAAAATATCAATTGAGTTATTTATACACTCATCTTGTAAAACCCATTCATGAAGGGAGTTTTTTAGAAAGTCCGACCGAAAGTGTATTTTTTTATCGATAGGTGATTTTTTTTTAAAAAACATAGGACTTTTTCGACAGGTTTTCAGTTATTTAAAGGACTTTTACCGGTAGGGGAAATTAATTCCAAATATTCATAATTTATATAAAAGATAAAATATATAAGATGAAGATAATTACCTTCTTTTTTATGTTTATTCCCCTTATAGGGTATCCTGTTGGAACATCCTACTCCTTTATCATAAAGGTTACCCCTAATAGAATTTATGTTGATTCTCCCAATCAAATCGATAAACAAACTAGTGTGATTATAACCAATGCCTCCCTATCTAATCTTTATGGAAAAGTCGTAGATGAGAGAGGATCATTAATTACATTTGTGGCGATACCTAAAAAAAGCTTTGAAACGGTCACTATTAAAGGTTTTAAAAAGAAGCAGAGCTATTATTTTATTCCGCTTTCACCACCCTATCAGGAACTCAAATTAAAAGTAGGACAAGAGTCTTACGAGATTCCACCTAAAATTTAAAGTAATGATGGGAAAGGACGATAAAATAACATGTTTAAAATCATCTTAATTGTCTTATTCATTCCATCTTTTGTTTTAGCAGATATGGGCAATGAATCATGTTATAAATCTATAATTAAAAAAGTACCTAAAAAAAATGCAATTGAAATTTGTAAAACTGCAGGGGAGGGATTTTCTTTGTGTTTTTCGATGGCAAAGGTCTACCTTCCTTTTAATGATGCTTTAAATACCTGTGTTAATGCTCATGGTAACTTTAAAACCTGTACTGATCTTGCCAAAAGAACATCCTTAACTCCGGAAAAACGCATAAAATTGTGTGCTAAAGGTGGCGGAACCGTTACAGGCCTTATAAATTGCTTTGAAGAGGCCTTCTCCCCTCTAGGACCTGAGGATGGACTTAAAACTTGTCTTTCGGCCAGCAATGGATTTTTAAAATGTCATTCTACTTTAAAAAGAAAAATAAAAGGAAATGACCCTATTTATATTTGTTCTAAAGCAGGTGATGAATTTTTTAGTTGTTATAAAAAATTGAGTGATCTAGAGGAAACAAACTTTTGGATACGCTCTTGTGTCGGGGCGGATAAAGGATTTACTGAGTGTTATGAAACGGCCCATGAAACTAATGCTAAAACATTTTCTATCAATAAATGTTTAGGTCTACATTCAGGATTTTCAGATTGTTTTAAAATATTAAAAGGAAAATATAAATCAAGAACCAAGACGATTAATTTCTGCCGAGATGCAGGAGCTGATTTTTCTTTTTGTTTCAAGCATGCCTCAAGACATTTTGGCAAAGAAAAACCTCTTTTATTTTGCAAAGACGTAGATGAGGGATTTAAATTTTGTTTTAATAAAATGAAAGAAGGGGCCTCAACTCTTGAGGCCCTAAATTATTGTAAATCTACCAAAGATGATTGAACCAGGGTTTTTTATCTCTTGAATTACACTCTGATTCCCAGAGATGTTTTACTTCAAGGTAAGCATGAATTCCCTCTCTACCCATTTCTCTACCGATTCCAGATTGTTTATAACCACCAAAAGGCATTCCTGGATTTAGCAGGTGATATTCATTGATCCAAACAGTACCAGTTTCCATTTTACGGGCCACTTTTTCTGCTTTAGTTAGATCTTTAGACCAAACTGCTCCGGCCAGTCCAAAGATGGAGTTATTAGCAAGGTTGATGGCATCTTCTTCTGTTTTAAATTTAGTGATCCCCAGTACGGGGCCAAATACCTCTTCATGAAAGATAGTGTTGTCGGGAGTAATTTCAAAAGCTGTGGGAGGGATATAATAACCTTTATCAAAATCGCCCCCAGTCATTCTCTCTCCACCCATAACTAGTTTTGCACCCTCTTTTACTGAGGTATTGATATAACTCATTACTGAATTGAATTGATTTTCATTTATTAAAGGGCCAAAACCAGTTTCAGGATCATCTGTTCTGCCAATTTTTATTTCTTCCGCGCGAAGCTTAAACTTATCCATAAACTCATCATAGATACCCTCTTGTATTAGAAGTCTGGTGCCAGATGTACAGGCCTGGCCGGAGTGGTATAAAAAGGCATAGAGTGCACCATCTACTGCCATATCCAAATCAGCATCATCTAAAATGATATTGGCAGATTTTCCCCCTAACTCTAAAGTAGAGTTTTTTATTCCTGGAGCGGTCATTTTTAAAATTTCTCTTCCCACTTCAGTCGATCCGGTAAAGGCCACCTTAGAAACTTGAGGGTGGGAGACAAGAGGTTTAACTACATCTCTACCACCAGTAATAATATTAACAACACCTTTTGGAACTCCACATTCATGGAGAACTTCAGCTAGTAGTATCGCTGAAGCAGGAGTTTCTTTTGCCGTTTTAAGTACTGTGGTACAGCCAGTTGCCAAGATCGGCCCGATCTTCCAGCAGGCCATCTGTAGTGGGAAGTTCCAAGGAATGATCTGGGCGCAAACTCCAACTGGTTCATAAATTCTGGTATTGGAAGAAAACCCTTCTCTTGAAGCATTTTCATCTTTCTCTTCAAATTTAAAAGTTCTCGCCACTTTGGACATAACTTTAAAAAAAGAGGCGCTATTGTGAAGGTCTGCCTTGGCCTTGCGAACCACCGCTCCACCATCAGCAATTTCCATTTCAATAAAATCTCTTTTTCTCTCTTTTAGTTTTTCAGCAATATTTAAAAGTAAATCGGCCCGTTGATCCTGAGTGAAAGATCTCCATTCATCAGAGTAGAAGGCATCTTTGGCCGCTTCAACGGCCATGTTTACATCATCGGTTGAAGGTATTTGAACTTTGGCATAGACTTCACCAGTACCAGGATTGATGGAGTCAATAGTTTTTCCATCGGAGGAATCTCTAAATTCCCCATTAATATAGAGTTTTACATCTTTCATATTTTTCCCCTTTAATTACAGTTTTCAACACTTAAGGCAATTCCCTGTCCCACTCCTATACACATGGTGGCAAGTCCTTGTTTTAGTTTTTTATTATCTCTCATGGAGTAAGCGAGAGTGGTGAGAATTCGTGCACCAGAACAACCGAGAGGGTGTCCCAGAGCAATAGCACCACCTTTCATATTTACAATACTTGGATCGAGTTCAAGCTCACGTATACAAGCAAGAGATTGGGCGGCAAAGGCTTCGTTTAACTCGATGATATCAAAATCGCTTACCTTTTTATCAAAGCGTTCACAGAGATTTCTAGTGGCAAAAATTGGCCCAAGTCCCATGGTGTTTGGGTGGACCCCTCTAATACCGGCACCGGTGATTTTGAGCATGGGTTTTAAGTTATGCTTTTTTAAAAAACTCTCAGATACTACAACTACACAGCTAGCACCATCATTCATAGGAGAGGAGTTTCCCGCAGTGACACTTCCACCTTCTCTAAAGACAGCTCGAAGTTTTCCCAATTTTTCTATATTAGTATCAGGGCGTGGGCATTCATCAGTATCTACTATAATGGTTTCTTTTCTAGTTTTAATTTTAACCGGAAGAATTTCATCTTTAAATGCTCCTTCCCTTTGAGCTTTCAGTGCTTTTTGATGAGAATTATAGGCAAACTCATCTTGATCATCTCGGCTTACCTTATGAAGCTCGGCCACTTCTTCGGCCGTTTCCCCCATGGCAAAAAGTGGAAACATTTCTTTCATGCGAGGATTGGGAAATCGCCAACCAAGAGAGGTGTCATAGAGTTTTTGATCTCTTCCATGTGCTCTTTCTGTTTTTGAAAGAGCATAGGGCGCTCTCGTCATACTCTCGGCACCACCAACCACGATTGCATCGGCAAGTCCCATAGATATTCTTCCGGCAGCACCAATAACCGCATCAAGTGATGAACCACAAAGTCGATTTATAGTTGTTCCTGGGACGTCCATAGGAAAACCTGCAAGAAGTAGCGACATTCTCGCTAAATTTCGATTATCTTCTCCTGCTTGGTTAGCACAACCAACAATGACATCATCCACTTCACTAAGATCAAAATTTGCCCAACTTTTTACATCAGCAAAAAGATAGGACATGAGATCATCCACTCGAACTGGTGATAAGATCCCGTTAATTTTTCCCATAGGGGTTCTTTTTGCATAAACAATATAAGTATTTTTCATAAATTTAATCCTGGGAGGTTTTGTCGAAGGCCTCTTTCAATCCATGCGCTGGAATATATCTCTTGTCCCCAGTGGTGAAGTGTAAGCTTTCTAGTAATCGATAGATTGGTTTAGGTCCAATTTTTTGATACCATTCCATCGGCCCTAAGGGGTAATTAACCCCATATTTCATGGCCAGGTCGATATTTTTTTCTGTTGCTAGATAATCATCTAAAGCAAAAAACCCTTCATTGATAATCATAGAAAGAGTCCTGCCAAAGGTAAAACCATGGCCTGGATTATCTACTCTAAAGAGTTTTAAACTCATCAGATGAAAAAAACTTTCCATTATTAGAAAATGTTCATCCTCAGCAGCATACCCTTCAAATGTATTTGTCGGAGTTAAATAGGCGCCAGCAAATGCCCCCTTAACAGTGGGAAAAAGATCCATCATTCGCTTACCATGAACACAGGAGAGATCAGAAAAAATGGGAACTTTAAATTGTTGGGATAGGTGAGTAAGAATTTTTTCTTTTTCCTCATCACTCCCTATCGAAAAATCAAAAATATATTTTATTTCGTTGGTTTTTTCGTCGATGGGGTCAAGTCCGTCCTTTTTTAGATTATGAGTAAGAAGGTTGTTTTCTTTGAGTGATTTAAAAAGGGAGTGATCACTTGAAGCAAAAACGAGTAGTTCATTTTTCATAATTGTAATACCCCTCTCCAGTTTTTTTTCCTAAGAGCCCAAGATTAACCATACCTTCTTGAAGTTTATGAGGTGCAAACCTGGGGGCCTTTTTAAATGCCTCCCAGACAGATCTGGTTACTGATAAATTTACATCGATGCCAATAAGATCTAAAAGTTCAAAAGGTCCCATTTTAAAGCCACCAACTTCTCGTAAAATAGTATCGGTTGAGGTTATTTTTTTCCGGTTAAAGTCCTGGACAATCCTCAGAGGTTCGCCATAAAAATTTCTGGCCATACGATTGACGATAAATCCGGGGGAATCTTGGCACAGTGCCGGTACTTTTCCTCTCTCTTCAAACCAAGATTTTAAATTGTCGATTATCTCTTGATCAGTATTATTCCCCTGAATAATTTCCACTAATTTCATAATGGGAACGGGGTTAAAAAAATGCAGACCTACAAAACGTCTTTTCCTGGCAGTTGAGAGATCTTCACAAAGCTTATTTATAGAAAGAGAACTGGTGTTTGAGGCAAAGATGGTTTTTTCATTCATCATCTGATCAGCATCTTTAAACATTCCTTTCTTAATATCCAAGTCTTCTGCAATGGCCTCGATAAAAAGATCGGGATTAGGACTGAATGTTTCGAGGTCGACACCTTTAAGGTTTGCTGACCAGCTTAAAACCTCATCAGCGGTAAACTTGCCTTTTTCGACCAACCTTTTCCAGGATTTATTGATACTTTCAACGCCTTTTGAGATGGCCTCTAAGCGAATATCCGCCAATTCAACTTCAATTCCTTGTTGCGCCATCCACTGGGCAATTCCCTGGCCCATAGTTCCGGCACCAACGACTAATACTTTATTAAGCATTAAAAAATCCTTTTATATAGTTTGTTCATCTTGTCGGTATTCAGGGATAGTGAGACCGTACTCATTTGTAATTGTTTTGATTTCTTTGACAAAGGAATCTCTCACTTCCGCATTTGTTCTTTTTTTAAGTCCTAAGTTAACATAGATGGTATTAGATGAACCTCTGGCATTTCCAAAAACGTTCATCACTCTAGGCCACCAAAGATTTAATCTCTCTTGAAGAAAGGCCTTATCACTTGGATCAACGGTCAATTTTTTAATCCATTTATCACCATGGGCAACATGCATGATCTCTTCTTTATAAATTCCTGAAAGACCTATTTTCCATGGGATGTAACTAGATTCAAGAGTATCTTCTAACTGATGTCCTGCGGCCCTATCCATGAGGAAGTTAAATAAAATAAAATCGGTCCAGTGGGTAATATTGTAGTAAAAAATATTTACTCGGAAGTCATCTTTGATTCTTTGAAAGCCAATTTGGGCCAAATCGTCGTCTAGTTTGAACCCAAGGTCTTTGTTTTTAACATGGGTGAGAGTGTCTTCTCCTAGATCATCAAGAATCTTATATACGACCTGGGCATGTCTCATTTCATCTTTAACAATTTGGGCAACGAGAACTTTTTCCATTAGAGTAGGTGCGTTTTCGATCCAAGGCATATAACCAAGAGATCCGGCATACTCTGAATCACCTTGCATCCATAGCAGGTTCATGAGGTGTTTTTTGTAAATAGGAGGAAGCTCATCACCTTTATCAAAGGTTCTTCCATTTCTAATTTCTTCAAATAGTTTTTCTTCTTCGCTGGTATATCGTACTTCTGGGTTCATATTTAAATTCCTTTGAACTTTGGTTCTCTTTTTTCAAAAAAGGCAGTTAGACCTTCTTGATAATCATTGGTATTTCCTAGAAATCTTTGGGTGTAAGTTTCTCTATCCATAGATTTGGCATAAGTTCCTTCCATAGCGAAATTGATATTAGTTTTTATCATTTCCACTGACATGGGAGCAAGCTCATTTATTTTTTGCCCTAGTTCGATGGCCTTTTTAAGCGGATCTTCATCTACATAATTTATGACTCCTACCGCTTTGAGATCTTCAGTTAAGAGTGCTTCACCAAATAGAAAAAATTCTAGAGTTTTTTTAGCGCCTAGAGCTTTAGTCAGTCCAAAAGTTGAACCCGCATCTGGGGCCAAACCTAATTTTGAAAAGCCACTGATATATTTAACTTTTGGTCTTGCCACTAAGAGATCTAGCGCTAGGGCAATGGATAGGCCTGCTCCAGCACAAACTCCATTAATAGACCCGATAATGATTTTTTTAGAACTCTTTAAGGCCTTGATCAGGGGGTTCCATTCAGTTTCCAGGGTATGTCCTAAGTCGACAGCGCCTCCTCCATTACTTCTAATGGTTCGGTCGTTTAAGTCCTGTCCGGTACAAAAGGCCTTCCCTTCGCCAGTTAGAATGAGACTTCTAACGTTTGTATCTTTATTGGCCATTTTAATGGCCTTAATAATTTCTTTTTTGGCGTCAAAGTTTAAGGCATTGTAAACTTCTGGCCGATTCATGGAGATGACTACAGTTTGTCCTTCCATTAGGTATTTTATATATTTAAAATCACCCATTTTAATTTCCTTGGTACTCTGGTTTTCTTTTATCGAGGAAAGCACGCATCCCTTCCTTTTGGTCTTTAGAAGAGAAGGTTAAGTAAAAGTTTCTTCTTTCAAAATCAACGGCATCTCTCAGTGACATTTCAAAGGCCTTATTAACGGATTCTTTGGCAAGCTTAACTGCTACTGGAGCTTTGTTTGCAATCTTTTTTGCTGCTTCATAGGATTCTTGGAGTAGTGCCGATTCAGGTACTACTTTAGCAACTAGTCCATTTTTTTCTGCTTCATAGGCACTCATCATCTCACCAGTTAAAATCATAAACATGGCCTTAGATTTCCCAATAGCTCTGGTGAGTCTTTGCGTACCCCCAGCTCCTGGTGTGGTCCCTATACTAATTTCGGGTTGACCGAATTTTGCATTTTCTCCCGCAATGATAAAGTCACAACTCATGGCAAGCTCACAGCCTCCGCCGAGGGCAAAGCCATTTACCGCCGCAATTATAGGTTTGGTAATCAAGGAGAGTTGCTGCCAAGATCTAAATCTTTTTTGATTGATTTGGTCAATAGGATTATCTTCCACCATTTGAGCAATATCTGCTCCCGCAGCAAATGCCCGATCATTACCGGTTAAAATGATAACTCTAACTTCAGGGTTATCCTCCAGCTTAAAGAAGGCCTCAACCAGCTCTTGCATTAAATGGGTATTTAGCGCATTTAATACTTTTGGCCGATTTAATTTTACCAGCGCTATCTGAGGGTTATCTCTATAGGGGTGTTCAACTAGAATATTTTCCATCGTGTCTCCTATGCCGTATGTTCCACAGCAAAAAAGAGGTTTGCTAAACCTTTAGCAAAGTTATCTAGATCTTTTCCACAGTCCATCATCTCACTTGATTTCATTGCATTTTTAAAAGCATCTTTATCTTCAAAACACATTTCAGCAATTAAATAAATATCTGAGGCCCCTGCAGGTGTTCCAAATATTTTATTAACTCTGAGTTCTTTAAGTCCTGGAACTTTGTGGGCCAGTGGAGTGTGAACTTCTTGATAGTATTTATCAAATGATTCAGGATCTTCTGGGTTTTTGTAAGTTACAACTAGTTTGTGCATTTTATTTCCTTTTATTTATAAATATCCGCGTTTTTTTTGATCTCTTTCAATTGCATCAAATAGCGCCTGAAAATTTCCTTCCCCAAAGCCCATATGTTTTTTTCTTTGAATGAATTCGAAAAATAAAGGGCCGACATATGTTTCGGTGAAAATTTGTAGCAGATATCCCTCAGGATCTCCATCAACTAAAAGACTTAAATCTTTAAGCTTATTAATATCTTCTGTTATTGTGAAATTTCTTCCTGGAATATCATCATAATAGGTATTAGGAATATCGAGGAAGTGAATATCGCGATCTTTAAGATCCCCGACGGTACTCATTATATCGCCACAAGTTAAAGCAATATGTTGGACACCAGCGCCTTTGTGAAGTTCTAAGAATTCTTGAATTTGTGATTTAGAGTTATCTGTATCTGGTTCATTGATAGGAATAATTACAGCGTTATTTTTGAGCTGAACAACTTTTGATTTAAGGCCGGTTTTCTCACCTTGAATATCAAAATATCTAGTTTCAACAAAGCCATAGACGTCTTTATAAAATTGAACCCACTTTTCCATTTCACCTTTTGGAACATTATTGGTTAGGTGATCAATTCTTGCTACGCGATTAACAAGTGGATTATTTTTAGGATCATTTCCTACGTCAGTATATTCAGGCCTAAAGTAATGCCTTTTTGGACTTTGGACAAATTCATTAACTACATCGCCAAAGCCTTTGATTTGGGCAATTTTATATTCGCCATGTTCTGATTTGATGGTTTCTACTCCGTGAATGACTTCAGCTCCACGGTGCTCGGCAGTTTTTATGGCATGATCACAGTCTTGAACAAGAAAAGACATTTTAGAAACGCCTTCACCATGTTTATTAAAATATTCTCGGGAGTGAGAATTTTGACTTGCATTTAAAAGAAATTTAACCTGGCCTTGGGAAAAGAGTTCAGATTTATTCCCCTTATTTTCATAAGTTTTTTCAAAGCCGAAGGTATAAAAAAGATCTTTAGTTTTGGTATCTAAAGTATCACAGGTGAATTCGAGATGATCGATAGCAATAATTCCCAGAGGATTGAAATCATCTATATAATTTGTCACAGTAAATACCTCTATAAAATGGTTAATTTAAACCGCTAATATTGGAATATTTAAGGCCTTACTTCAAGGGGATTTAGGTCAAAAATTTAGACAAATCCAATTTTTTATTGCTAAGAATAAAACATGAGTGAAAGACCCGAAATTATGCCTCCAAATGGAGAAAAAAAACTACTTTTGCATAGCTGCTGCGCGCCATGCGCAGGTGAAATGATGGAAGCAATGGTGGAATCTGGGATTGACCTTACTGTCTTTTTCTATAACCCCAATATTCATCCCAAAAAAGAGTATGAAATCCGCAAAAATGAGAACATCCATTACTGCGAAAAAATGGAAATTCCCTTTATTGATGCTGATTATGACGTAGAAAATTGGTTTGATCGGGCCAAAGGCATGGAGTTTGAGCCTGAAAGAGGGAAGAGATGCACTATGTGCTTTGATATGCGCTTTGAAAGGACAGCTCTTTATGCCTTTGAAAATGGCTTTTCTCTAATTTCTTCCAGTCTTGGGATTAGCCGTTGGAAAAATATGGAGCAAATTAACGATTGTGGGGCCAAGGCGGCCTCTCATTATCCCGGGATATCCTATTGGGATTATAATTGGCGTAAAAAAGGTGGTTCCGCCAGAATGTATGAAATTGCTAAACGAGAAGAGTTCTATCAGCAAATGTATTGTGGTTGTGTCTACTCGCTACGGGATAGCAATGAATGGCGAATCAAAACAGGCCGAGAAAAAATTGAAATAGGAGAGACTTTCTACGAGGAAAAAATTGAAGGAGAGAATAAAATCTCTTAAAATTAAAAGTAAGCAAAGGAGTGCTTCATGAAGATTATTCTATTGACCATTTTCTGGTCTTTTTCGGCCTTTTCAACTATTCATTACGAGATTAAATCTAAAAAATATAGTCGTTGTATAAAAATAAAAAATACTTATTTAGACCTGCTTGAATGTGATGGGAAAGATAAATGGGAGATATCCTATGATGATACTAGTGGTCAGGCCACCATCAGCAGTGGCGCTAAAAATTGGTATATTATCAATCGAACGGGTAGAGAAGTAGAAAAGGGTATTTGGCCCTGGATAACAGGATTTTTTAAAACTTCAAGACCTGAAAAAGGCGGTAGGCCAACTATTGGGATACATAAAAATAATCCCAGTGATTTTATTTTTAATCGTCATCTTAACCAGAAAACAGAAAACGTAACTTTTTTTAATGATGCTGAGGAAAAGTGTTTGGATGTAGAGAAGGAGGAGGATAAATTTATTCTTATCCTGAATAAATGCTCAGATAGTATTTCTCAAAAATGGGATATTACTAAATTAAAAGAAGTCCCCATTGAATAAGATCATTCTTTTATTTCTCATTCCGCTTTCTCTTTATGGGCAGGAAGCTTGTGATACTCTCGCTTTGGCACCAAGCTTTTATCAAGAGACAGAATGGTTTTGGTTTAAGGGTCATTCTGTTGATATTGATCTGAAAAAGGCACAAACCAAGGCGCGAGGGATCGCGCTAGAAAAACTGTATGATAAATGTGAAGGAATTCACAAAAATGCTAAAGTTTTTCATCAATGCAGTCGCCGGTTAGGTGCGGCCCAAGAGTCCTTTGCTA
The DNA here is from genome assembly GCA_003650125.1 of Campylobacterota bacterium. GTDB lineage: Bacteria > Bdellovibrionota > Bacteriovoracia > Bacteriovoracales > Bacteriovoracaceae > SMWT01. Next base: position 122,297 of record QNFX01000001.1, on the reverse strand, counting down.
TTGCTTCTATATTTAGGAAGGATTGCAATGCTATAAAATATAGGAAAGAAGATGGGGATACTGAAATTACTAATGAGAAATTAGTAGTGGAAATGCGGAGTTTTTTTAAACTAATTAATAATCATCAGGGAAAAACACTCATTTGTACTCCCGAAAAAAGAACAAATTGTTTGAAAATTGGTCAATATTATTTTGATATGGGACAGTTTTTAAAATCTATAGTTCCTTTAGAGTATGCTTGTGAAGATGGAATAATCAAGGCCTGTTTTTTAGGTGGTATAGGTAATTATATTTTAAAAGAGGAAAGCGCTGCTTTAACTTTATTTCGCAGGGCCTGCAAAAAAGACAATTCAGATGCCTGTTTATTCTTAGGGATAAGTTTGCTTCGTTTTCAAAAAAACAATTTAGCAAAAAATAAATTTTTAAAATCATGTCACCTAGGAAATGCGAGAGGATGTCTTTTTCTAGGTGAATGGAACTATCAACAAAAAAATGAAAATCAGGCCTTGAAGTCATTTTATAACTCCTGTCTTATGGATTACAGCGAAGGTTGTCGTAAAACGTATGAGCTTTTAAGTAAAAAGGGTTGGGGGATAGATAGCTCCTTTTTACATCAGGCCTGTCTTTTGGGGGATAATCAAATTTGTCTATATCGAGGATTGGATGAATTAGCGGAAAAAAATTATCAAAAAGCAGTTAAATTTTTGAATAGGTCTTGCGAGCTTGGACTTGGAGATGGTTGTTTTAATTTAGGGCTTTTTTTAAAAGAAAAATATCAGGAAAGTTCTATTTCTTTTTACAAAAAAGGGTGTGATTTAGGGAATGTCTCTTCATGCCTTGAATTAGAAATATTTTTTCAAAAAAATAAGGAGTTAAAGCTCTCTTATCAAATGTATTCCTGCCAACTTGGCATAGAGAGCTCCTGCTTTAAATGGGGAAAACATGCCCTTAGCTCCAATCAAATTTCTATGGGAAAAAATTTGCTTCGAAGATCCTGTGAAAGAGGATTTACCAAGGCCTGTACCTATTTAAAATCTCTCTAAGAGACTTAGATATTACGCTCTCTCGGCCAGTGGTATGATTTTTCGTTCACCGGGACCGATGTATTGGCATAGAGGTCTTATGATTCGATTATGTGCAGTTTGCTCCATGATGTGAGCTGTCCAACCAGTAATACGGGCCATAACAAAAATAGGTGTGAACATATCAATATCAAAACCCATTAAATAATAAGCAGGGCCTGCGGGGAAATCTAAATTTGGATGAATTCCCTTTTTTTCTACCATGGTATCTTCTAGGACTTGTGAGATATCTCTCCACTTGGTTTCACCTAATAGATCGGCCAATAGATTGGCGTATTTTTTCATGGTGGGAACTCTAGAGTCACCTTTTCTATAAACTCTATGGCCAAATCCCATTACTTTTCTTTTGTCTTCAAGCGCCTTTAACATCCATTTTTTTGCAATAGCAGGGTCATCAATTTCTTTGAGTACATGCATAACTTGTTCATTGGCCCCGCCATGAAGAGGGCCTTTTAAAGCGCCAATGGCACCACATACAGCACTGTAAATATCTGAAGTGGTGGAAGTAATGACTCTTCCCGTAAAGGTTGAAGCATTAAAGCCATGTTCTGCATATAAAATTAAAGATACATCAAAGGCCTTAACAATCTCTTGCTTTGGGATCTCACCAAAACACATATAGAAAAAGTTTTCAGAAAAACTTAGATCGTCTCGGGCATCAATTATATCTTTTTCATTTCTTGCTCGGTAATCGGCAGCAATGATGGTTGGGATTGCGGCCATAAGCCTGATAGATTTGTCCATGTTGGTTTCAGGGTCATTATTCCAAACCCTTTCATCTTCCATACCCAAGAAACTAACACCGGTTCTAATGGTATCCATGGGGTGGGCATTTTTTGGGAATTTTTTGATCACGGCCTTAAGGTCATCACTTATAGATCTCATGGATCTTTCTTTGGCCACAAAAGCATTTAGCTTTGCCATGGTAGGAAGTTCACCATTCCATAATAGATAGGCAACTTCTTCAAAGTTACAAGTTTCAGCAAGATCTTGAACAGGATATCCTCGGTAAACCAGTGAGTTGATTTCTGGCATTACTTTAGAAATCGTTGTGGTATCAGCGACCACTCCTTCAAGTCCAGGTTTTACGTTGACAACTTTTTCTTCCATTTTTTTATCCTTCTAAATTAAAGTTAAAAATATCTTTATCAAATTGGTTATAATCTTCGTAATGAAGAATTTCATATAACCTTTTTCTATGTTGCATTTTGTCTAAAATGCCTTCTTGAGAGCCACTTTTCATAATATAGTCAAGGCCATCTTCAACAGCTTTCATGGCCAGTCTTAAAGTGGTTACAGGATAGATAACTATGTTGTAGCCAAGATTAGAGAGGGTTTCGTAGTCGAGAATTTTTGATTTCCCAAATTCAGTCATATTAGCGAGTAGGGGAACTTTAATTTCTTTTCTAAAGCGTTCAAACTCTTTTTCATCTTGCATGGCCTCGGGGAAAATCATATCCGCCCCGGCATCCACATAAGCTTTTGCTCTAGAGATTGCAGCTTCTAGACCTTCCGATGCACGGGAGTCAGTTCTTGCAATGACTACAAAGTTGTCATCTTTTCTTCCTTTTGCGGCAGCTTTGATTTTTTTACACATGGTTTCGGTATCAACAAGTTGTTTATGATCGAGATGTCCGCATCTTTTAGGATTAACTTGATCTTCAAGATGTGCTCCGCAAATCCCTAGTTCTTCTAGCTCTTGAACCGTTCGAACTACACTCATTGGTTCTCCAAAACCGGTATCAATATCGATAATGGAGGGAAGCTCAGTAGTTCTGGCAATTTGTCTCCCTCTTTGGGACACCTCTGTTAGAGTTGTCATTCCAATATCTGGAATGCCTAGGTCATTAGAGAGAACGGCACCAGAGATATAAACTCCGTCAAAGCCTTTTTGTTCAATCAACATTGAAACAAGTGGTGACCAGGAACCAGGAAATCTTAAAAGTTTTCCGCTAGCTAGTTTCTCTCTTAGATCTTGTCTTTTTTCAGTCCCATTTTTTTTTCCAAATAGCATTAGAAAATCCCCCGATCGTCTCTTTTGTTACAGAGCAGTTCGATGGCATCAACAGTTACGTTTAATCCATAGAGCTCATCACTGGATAGTTTAGGAAGGTTTTGTACCAAGTTTAGAAATCTTTCACACTCTTCTTTAGAGATAATTCCCGAAGTTAGAGTTCTAAACTTATTTATATATTCAGGTCTGGTAAATGGTCTTGCTCCATCTGGGTGAGCATTAGCAAGTGCTTTTTCGGCGTCAATTACAGTTCCATCTTTCATGGTAATGACAACTCTTGCTCCAAAAGCTTTTCTCTTAGGATCTTGATCGTGATATCTCTGTGTCCACTTGGGATCTTCAAGAGTTGAGATCTTGTGCCATAACTTAACAGTATCTTCTCTTTTTGCTCTTTCTGGAGCGTAGCTATCAACATGGTGCCAAGAACCGTCTTGAAGTGCCACTGCAAAGATATACATAATTGAGTGATCAAGGGTTTCTCTACTTGCATTGGGATCCATCTTTTGTGGATCATTGGCACCCGTACCAATTACGTAATGTGTATGGTGACTGGTGTGAATAACTATAGATTTTACATCATCAAAATTTTCAATCTTTTTTCCCATATCAAAAGCAAGATCAATTAGTGCTTGTGATTGATATTCTGCAGAGTGCTCTTTGGTATAGGTATCTAAAATAGCTCTTTTGGCCTCTCCAATCTCTGGCAGAGGAACCTCATACTTGGCATCTTTTCCACCAAGCATATAAGAGATAACTGAATCTTCTCCTTCATAGATTGGAGATGGAGCACCTTCTCCTCTCATGGCACGGTCAACGGATTCAATTCCCATTTTACCGGCAAAGGCGGGGGCGTATGCTTTCCAAGAGGAGATTTCTCCTTTTCTTGATTGTCTAGTTGCAAAGGTCACATGAAGTGCCTGTTGCATTGCCTGAAAAATAACATCAGTGGGAAGGCCAAGCATGGTTCCCAGTCCTCCGGCGACTGAAATACCTAGGTGAGCGATGTGATCTTTTTTATGCTCATGCAAACATATTCCTTTAACGAGGTTTACTTGAATTTCATAAGCGGTAGCGAGACCTTTAATTAGATCAGCTCCAGATTTTCCTTTGGTTTGAGCAACAGCAAGAAGTGCTGGAATATTATCTCCTGGGTGAGAGTAATCGGCAGCGAGAAAAGTATCGTGAAAATCCAGCTCTCTAACGGCAGTTCCGTTGGCCCATGCGGCCCACTCAGGTGAGAATGTTTCATTTAGTGGCATCCCAAAAACATTGGCCCCACCCTCTCTTGGATGGCAAAGTGCTTGAGATCTAGCATTTGCAACCGGCCTTCTATTGGTCGCGGCAATGGCCACGGAGGCATTATCTATAATTCGGTTGATGATCATATCAGTAACATCGCTATCAATATCTACTGGATCATTTGCGAGCATCGCCAGTTTATAGGCAAGCTGATCTTCTTTTTTTAAAGGTTCTTTTGATGGATAAACCCTTACCAAGTGATTTTTCATTGGGTACTTCCTTTGACACTAATTTTTGAATTTAAAGCCCTCGGATTATGCCTATTTCTAACTGATTTGTATAGTTTGACGCAAAACATTGAGTGATTTAGAATTTCTTCTAAGGGAGATTTTTTATGGCCTGTAGATATTTTAAAGCGTTGGGAAAAGTTCAAGGGGTGATGTTTCGTCAAACGATTATGCGTGGCGCGATGAAGCGAGGCCTTAAGGCCGGAGCGACTAATCTTCCTAGTAAAAATGAAGTTGATTTTATGCTCGAGGGAGAAGATGCGGTGATTCAGGAAATGGTAGATTTTATAAAGAGCGGTAAAGCTATTAATGATTGGGACGCTAAGATTGAAAAGCTAGAAGAAGTAAACACTGATGACTCTATAGGTGACTATGAGGTGACCACGGAAAATGTAGATAGTTTTAATTGGAGTACTAACGTAAATTTTTATCTCTAAAATCTAATACCTGAAGTAAGAATTAGTCCCCAAAGAATTACCCGGCTTGGGTCATCCACCTCACCCCACATTTTATGATCAGTTCTTGATTTATAATAATAAAACCCAACTCCTGTAGTGGTAACTTTCCCTTCCTTATAAATCCCCAAAGAACCACCAAAGAAGTTAATAGGGGGAAGAGAGGAGGGGATGTCGTTTTCTATTTTAGGAGAAGGATTCCACTTTAGTCCTACGAGAAGCGAATATTGTTCATTAATATTCCACCAATATCCAAAGCTACCTCGTCCTTGGTTTTTAGTTTTAACGTCATATTCGACTAGTCCTGGGAATTTTTCAAACTCGGTAGCGAGTTGATAACCTAGATCAAGCAAGAAACGATGGTTTTTCCAAGGTTTAAAATTAAAACCCAGGACAAAATCAAAAGGAACCTGATAATCGGTATCATATTCGGTTTCTTTTTGATCATAATCAGGACTACCATTATTATCAAAATCCTTACAATATTTACTTGCGAAAAGGCATTCCTCGTAAATGGTTCCAGACCCGGTAATTTTAATTGTGGGGAATTGAATCCTGAGTCCCCAAAAAAACTCATTCCAAGGAGAGTGGTGAACTCCAATTATAGGCTGCAAAGAATAGACGGAATTTTTTAATTGTCTATTCCGGGCCCCCCCCTTAACAGGAGCATCGTCTTCTAAAAAAATTAATCCTTCGGTTGAAGATTCACCATAGACATGGGCATAAAGGTTCATACCTATCGCCCAATTATCATTTAAGGGAATACCCGCAGATAAACCAAGTATGAGTTCTTCCACTTTGTCGGTAAAAATAAGATTTCCGTAGGTGTTTTCTTCAGGAATCCATATTTCATAACGAGTGCTGACTTCAATATTAGTGGGTACTAGAGCTGTTAAGGCCCCGTATCCCCAACTAAATTGAGTCCCAGAAAAAACCATGTTGGGTATAGGAGCAAATCCTTTAAAAGACTTTAGGCCTTCAGCTGTACTAGTCTTTGAATCCATAACATTATAAGTACTAGCACTGGCGGAGATATCAGCTCCTGTGAGTCTTGATAATGATGCCGGATTGTAAGCTGCCCCTCCACGACTTTTTCTAAGTCCTACTCCCGTATTGGACATTAAAGATTCAACATCTCCGATGGGGTATAAATAGGGATATTGAACAATCCCAAAGGCACTGGGGATAAAAAAAATGGCCAATATTAACGTAATTACATTCATTCGCGACTCTTTTGCATTTAGTCAGGAGCTCTTTCTTGCTCCTTGGCATCGTTTAAAGTAAAAAAGGGAAAAAAATCACCAGGATTACCTAATGAAAAAAATTAACCTTTTTTTATCCTTAGTATTGTTGACTCCGAGTTTTGCCTTAGCAAGCAAAAAATTATTACTCAAAACACCAATCGCTTTTAATTCAAATCTTCCCGGACTTGGAACTACTATTAAGTATGTAAAAGAAAGAGTTGAAGCAGCGAGCGAGAAAAAAATAATAATTAAATTATATGAGCCAGGAAAACTTGTTCCTCCCTTTGAAATTTTAGATGCTGTTTCGACGGGGAAAGTTGATGCAGGATATTCCGTATCTGGTTATTGGCAGGGAAAAATTACCGCGGCCCCTCTTTTTAGTTCAGTTCCCTTTGGGCCTGAAGTTGGAGAGTACCTGGCATGGATGAAGTTTGGTAATGGAGAAAAACTTTATCAAGAGATGTATGACAGCAATGGTTACAATGTGAAGGTGATCCCTTGTGGGGTGATGGCACCTGAAACCTCAGGTTGGTTTATTAAACCAATTAATTCAAAAGAAGATCTAAAAGGCCTGAAGATTAGATTTTATGGACTTGGAGGGGAAGTGCTGAAAAAACTTAAGGCCTCGCCATCTCTTATTCCTGGAGGAGAGATATTTCCCGCTTTAGAGAAAAAAGTAATTGATGCGACAGAATATTCTATGCCCGCAATTGATGAAAAACTTGGTTTTTATAAAATCGCCAAATATAACTACTATCCTGGTTGGCATCAGCAAGCGACGATCTATGAGTTACTTATAAATAAAAATAAGTGGAATAAGATGAAACGATGGCAGCAGACGCTAATTTCCATGGCCTGTAATGATGCAACTACCAGATCCATTGCTGAGGGGGAGGCATTACAATTTTCTGCCATGAAACGATTTAGGGATAAGTACAATGTTCACCTGATGAAATGGGACTCTAAAATGCTTAAAATTTTTAAAAAAGCATGGGATGAAGTGGCCGACGAATTATCTGAAAAAGATGCCTTTTTTAAAAAGGTATATGCCGACCTTTCCAGCTTTAGAAAAGATTATGAAATTTGGAAAAACCACGCCTTTCTTCCTAGAATGGAAAAATAAATGGAAAAAGTCTTAAAAAGGATATTAAAGGTATTTTCCTGGAGTTCATTTCTTTTAATGGGCACCATTATCATACAAGTGCTCCTACGCTATGGCCTTAATCAAGGCATGGTTGGGCTAGAAGAACTTCAGTGGCATTTTTTTGCAATATTAATACTTACCGGACTTTCATTTGCTGAACTTAATCGCGCTCATGTTAAAGTTGATGTGATTTCTCATCATTTTTCTCGTAAAACTAACGCTATAATTGAAATCTTTGGATATATTTTTTTATTATTTCCATTTTTATTAATCGTTTTTTACCATTCTCTAGATTTTGTTGGAGATTCCTTTTCTCGCATGGAGAGATCTATCTCTCCCGCAGGTCTGTCCTATAGATGGGTCATAAAATCATTTATGCCAATATCTATGATCCTCTTTTTATTATCAGGTTTTTTAAATGTTTTAAAAAATATTAAGGTGATTAAACGTGGAAGTTAACGAATATTTAGTCATCATAATGTTTTTGACCTTCATTGTCCTTCTCTTTACGGGAATTCCCGTGGCATACGTACTGGCAGGCACGGGAGTTTTGTTTACGGGAGTAGGGTATCTCTCTGATCAATACCTCGATACTATCACAGGCCTTGATTTTTTAACTTTAGGACTAATGGTTAACCGGCTTTTTAAAATAATGAGCAATTGGGTTTTAGTTGCTCTTCCCATGTTTATTTATATGGGGCTTATGCTTGATCGCTCTGATGTTGCTAGAAAATTAATGCTATCCATGCAAAATCTTTTTGGCAGGCTTCGCGGGGGTCTTGCGATCACTGTAACTGCTATTGGGGTACTCCTTGCAGCTTCAACCGGAATCATTGGAGCGTCAGTTGTTCTACTTGGTATGCTCGCCCTTCCTTCTATGCTTGAGCAAAAATACTCCAAAGAACTTGCAGTTGGTACAATTTGCTCCGCAGGAACTTTAGGTATTCTTATTCCCCCCTCTATTATGCTCGTGGTGATGGCCGATCAACTATCAATTTCTGTAGGTGATCTATTTATGGGTGCGGTATTTCCGGGAATACTCCTGTCAATTCTCTACTTTCTCTACATTGTAATAATTGGACTCCTTCATCCCCACAAGGCGCCTCTTCATCCAAAGAGAAAACCCCTCTCTCTAGATGTGCTCTGGGATGTTTTTAAATCCGTCCTGCCTCCGGTAATTTTAATACTTTCAGTTCTTGGGTCGATCTTTGCCGGAATTGCCACACCTACCGAAGCCTCGGGTATTGGAGCGCTCGGTGCCACCATTCTTGCTGCTTATAATAAAAAACTCACTCTAAAAATACTTAAAGAAGTTCTTTACCAAACGATGAATACTACAGCTTTTATAATGGCCATCTTCATCGCAGCATCTTGTTTTTCATTAGTTCTTCGCGAACTCGGAGGAGATGAGTTTATAGAAAAGCTTTTAACAGCAATTCCTTTTGGTAATTATGGAGTGATTTTAACAATTCTCTTTATGGTATTTGTGTTGGGGTTTTTTCTCGACTGGATTGAAATCACCTTGATTATTCTCCCTCTAGTGGCACCTATTATAAGTGCTATGGAGTTCTCTAACGCAAGTCTTGCTTTACTCGAAAATGGGTCATTGATTTGGTTTACCCTTTTGGTGGCCATAACCTTGCAGACAAGCTTTTTAACTCCACCGGTGGGTTTTGCGATCTTTTATTTAAAGGGGGTTGCACCAAAAGAAGTGAAGTTAATTCATATTTATAAAGGTGTTATTCCTTTTGTCATGCTTCAGCTTTTGGCCCTAGGCATAGTATTTCTTTTTCCCGGAATTGTTACCTGGCTTCCATCAGTTTCTTATTGATTATATAAAATATTGCCTTAAAATATTAATATTATGATTAATTGGAATCCAGATAAGTTTATTTTTACTATTCCCTATTTAGATCGGCCCATTGCTTATTATGGTCTATGTTTCTTTTTAGGATTTCTCTTTAGCTATTTTTTAACCAATCATGTCTTTTATCGCATGGCAATTCCTCTTTTTAAGTTCAACTTTAATAATCTTAAAGATTGGCCATTAATCATTAAATTTTTTAAAGATCACAAAAAGGATGAAGTGGTTAAAAAAGTTATTGGTAGGGAGAATTTTTCTAAACTTAAGAGTAAGATAATCCCTGATTCACTTAAAAAATCTATTAAAGTTCATTTAAATAAATTCATAAGTGATAATCCGGAAAGAAATATCCCCATTCTTGATCAACATTTAAAGGGCTCTCCGGCCTCAGTTTATGAAATTACCAAGGACTTAGTTAATCATGTTTTAATGTTAAGTGTAGTTTGTTCTCTTATCGGTTCTAGGCTTTTTCATGTGTTTTTTTACGATTGGCCTTATTATAAAAACCACCTTCTCGAAATTCCTATGCTTCATGAAGGGGGACTGGCCAGTCATGGGGGGATCATAGGTATATTCCTTGCTTGGTATTTATTTTATCGGAAAGTAAAAAAAGTAATCCCTGGTTTTTCTTTTTGGAGGATTCTTGATTGCATCACGATAACCATAGGTCTGGCACTGGGAATGATTAGAATCGGGAATTTTTTCAATCAAGAAATTATTGGCCACGCTACTGATGTTCCCTGGGCCGTAATCTTTGGAAACCCGGCCGGAGGATTATCTGCAGTTGCTAGGCATCCTGTTCAACTCTATGAATCTCTTTCTTACTTTTCTTTATGCTTGGTTATGTTTTTGATATGGAATAAAAAACGAGATTCTCTTAAGGCAGGTTCCTATTTCGCTATTGCTAATATCCTTTTTGCTTCCGCCAGGTTTGTAATGGAATATTTTAAGGTAAAGCAAAGTCAGTCTATCGCAAATGACTCCTTTTTGCTTATGGGACAGTATTTAAGTATCCCCTTTATTGCTTTAGGGGTGATTGTACTAATTTATTTAAATAGAAAGAAAATTCATTAAGGATAAAGATTCTTATTTATTTGAAAGAAAGTAAAAAACATCATCTTTTTTCTTGTATAGATTCCATGACCCAAATGAGAGTTTATGAAATTAGGGAAAATACTTTGGTCTTTGTAATTAATTAGTAGGCTGAAACCAAAATCAGGAACTCTTTTTCTCCTTCTCACTTCTTTAAGCCAACCAGGGATACTGGCCCCAATTCCCAAGATATTTTCGAGCTCTTTATTTTTTTTTCGGTCTGGGCCCATGGTTGAGTAGGTATCTGAGCCACTGACTCCGTATTGTTGAAGGTAATCGCCATCTCTGGTAAAAAGAAATCCTGATATTCTTCCCGCCATGGGGATATTTCCCCGATGATTTAAAAAATTAACTAGTCTTTGATTGGACTTTAAGTCCCAGATATATCTCGGTGGTGTTCCCATGGTGACAAAGTCAAACTTTATATTTACTATTTGTTTGAATTTTTGCTCATAGGAGAAAGCATCTTCAGGGTCTGGTAAAAGTGAAAGTATGCTTTTTCGAAGCTGGGAATCTCCAAGCATTAGACTTAAGAGAGAAAAAAGTTGGCCTCCATGACTATGGCCTATGAGTAAAATTCGATCATGATTTTTTATATCCAAATTAATAAGTGTATTAATGAGTTTTAAGGTACCCCGAATTCGCGCCATATGATGATTTCCTGATGACCAGACAAAATTACAAATATTAATATCACGGGGAAATACTTTTTTTAGTGTTTCAATATAATCATCACTAAAGTGTCCAGAGTCTTTGAGAATAAGGTTATTTAGGTTTTTAATTTTTTTTCTAAACCAGTTCCCGATATCTTTTTTTACTGATGATGGAATAAAAGGGATGAGCTCTTCTACTAGACGAATAATATCATAGGGGTCATTACCTACAAAAGTTCCATGGACAAATAAGATTTGCTTAACTTTTTCATCTTTTAGTTTTATACCAAGAGTTCCCATTTTTTTGAGCCATAATTTAGTTCCTAGTTTGGGCCCTTTTCTTAGCTTAAGAAATTTATATGATTCTCTTGGAGGTCTGGGGGCCAAGTATTTGGGAGGATGGTTGTCTTGATAGAGCTCCCAGAGTCTGACGATAAAGTATGTAATCGCTGGAATTATTAAAATTAGAGTTATGAGTAAAATAAAGAAATTCAGCATAATTAAAGTTTATCCTTTTTTTAATGAGTTAGAAATCCTGAATTTCTTGACTTTAAAAAGAGAGGTTTTAAGGCCTTAAATTGGGGTATAATGTGTCAATAGCAACAACAAAGGAGGGAGGCCATGATAGAAACTCCCTTAAAAAAAGTTTTAATCGTTGATGATGATGAAATTGATCTAAAAAAAATGGGTCAAATCTTTGAGCAAAAAGGCGTGGATGTTTCCTATGCAAATAATGGAAAAGAAGCTGTCCTATGGCTCAAGAAAAACGGTAATCATAAGCTAGATGCAATAATTAGTGATGTCATCATGCCAGAGATGAATGGGATAGAACTATCTCATCATGTAGGTGGAGCTTATCCTGTTATTTTAGTTAGCAAAGAAGGAGAGCTTCCTTTTTTAAGTGAAGAATATCTAGATTTAATTCAGGCCTATATCGATAAAAGTGACCTCGAACATATGCTCTTTAGTGCCACTATCAAAGCAGTTCAACGCTTTGACGACGAGATATCTGTAGCTGCTTAAATAAATTTTGTTTATTTCCCCCACGGCCATTTTTTCTAAGTGTCTATTTTTATTATTTAATTCTAATGTAAGCCCCTTAACCGACCGATTCAGGCGTATAATAATATTTAACAGGGAAAGTAACATGAAGAAAATATTAACTTCACTATTTACACTGGCCCTTTTGTACACACCTACGACTCCGGCAAATACCGACTTAGTCTCTGGAGTTGATAAAGAAGGTGTAGACCTGGAAAAAAGGCGTGGCAGAGGATATCGAGGTGGTGGACGCCGTTATCGCGGAGGCGGAAGAGGTGGAAGACGCTATCGTTCTAGCAGACATAGACCTTACAGAGGATTCAGAACAAGTAGAAGATTTTACGGAAATAGAGGATTTTATAACTGGCTTCCCTACAGGTACATCTATTTGAATAGATGGGTGAGATATAACAATAACTGCTATAATGGAAGTTTCTACAACAACGGATATTCTTGGTATTGCAACAATGGTTATCTCCACAGATATAGTTATCAAGATAGCTGCAATTATTATCTAGTGGACTTAAAAACCAATAAAGTTGTAGAGAGTTTCGGACAATACGCTTGTAATACTGGGTATGACCTTTGTGCTGATATGAGAAATAACATGAACGCACAGGCAGGTGACAACAGGTACTTTTGTAGTGAGCAATACTCACAGTACTAGAAAATAAACCTCTCCTAAGTGGGGGAGAGGTTTAAGTCATTTCTGCGAGTATTTTTTTGTACACTTTGGAGATATCTGCGAGTTTTTCTTCACCCTCATCAATCTTTTTAAGTAGTATCTTTTGTGTCTCGTAATCTTTATTTTTGATACCCATTTTTGACTGAAGCCGTCGCCAATTTTTTCTTCTTTCCACAGAAAAGAGGACTAAATGTCGAGATATTCCCATTCTCTTTCTTTTGCCATTGCCATCAACTATATCGACATAGACACCTTTTAAGGGAGTAAAACTTCGATGTCCGGGGTCAAGATATCTTCTATGGGTCACATCATTTTGCGTAATTCTTAATAGGATTTCTTTTAAAGAAACTTTTTCACCTTCTGGTTTTAGTTTGAAAAAATGTTTTCTAAATCTTCCTTCTGTGAAGGCCCACTGGACAACATCAAAATCATATTCATTTTTGTCAGCATCTTTTTTAACTTGCCAGTCTCTTTGATAGCGAGGATTAGATTTTAAATCAAAGGCCTCAAAATCAGCTTCACCCAAAGCAGGGTTATAAGTAAACTCTGGAACCCCCCTGGAATCTCGAATTCTTAGCGCTTGCTTTTGGCTCATATCATCGGGGACTCCATGCTCTGGCTGACAAGAAGTGAAGGATTGAATAAAGGCCGTTCCTCGGTAGAGAAGTCCATCTAAAACCGCCTTAAAATATTTTGCTGAATTGGCCATAGAGACACAGGCCACATAAGGAGAACCGTGTCCATTTGTGAAAATTTGTGCAAGTTCTTTTCTTTCTGTTAGTTTTCCTTCATGGTATTTTCCGTATTGGTTCATATCAAACCCACCAGGCATGATGGAGCTATCAGAGTTTTGTCCCCCCGTATTTGAATACACTTGGGTATCAAGCATAAGAAGTTGCACATTTGGTCTGTTTTGTAGGACTACCTTAGAGACATTTTGAAATCCGATGTCTCCAAAAGCACCATCTCCTCCGATACACCAAACTTTTGGGAGTTCTAAAATCTCTTTATCGGTCATATTCGAATCATCAAGGTGTGCCAACTTTAAGTATTTATCTGAGTTAAAATCAGATATTCCATCTAAGATCATGTTGGAGATTCTCTCAGGGATAATAGATCTTCTAGCATGATCCATCATAAAGCTTTCGGCCACAAGCCAACCAACCGTAGCACCATCTTGGAAAAGTGAGTTCATCCAAGGGTAAAGGTGTGGGTTAGAAGGATGGGTAGAACCATAAACGGTATTGCAGCCAGTTGAGGCGGCCATTCCCATTACAGTCATTCCCTGGTGTTCACCATTTATAATGGAGGGCCTTTCATGATTGGTAGCATCCGTTTTTAAAACAAGGATAAGAGCATCGATAAGGTCCTTATCTTCACCTTTAAACTCATTTTCAATTCTTTTTTCCGTTTCGGTAAGATCTTCGCCACCAAATCCCATAATGAGGTGAAGAATACTAATTTTGATGTTTTCATATGACTCTTCACTTTTTTCTTTAATTTTGTTTAAAGCGTGCAGGCCATTGAGCTCTATTGCTTCGGCCAGCGCTAAAACTCTTTTTATTTTATGATCCCAAAGCGGTCTCATTAAGGCCTCGGTCATGGTGACCACACCTCTTAAAACAGATTTTTCTCCACAACCAGCACAGGCCCCATCACCTGAAGCAAAAGACTTATAGTAATCTTGAATCATCAAATGGTTATGGAGAATAGCAGCTCTAGAGTTTTCAATATTATCGGAGTCAAAGAGTCCTAGGTATTTTTTTGGAGTACGTGGGAGAGTATCAAAAAATGAACTAGCTGTGAGGTGTTTGCCTCTAAGATCTACATCTTCCTCTACCATGGTTAAGGCCTCATGATCACCACAGGCATCAACACATTCAGCACATCCTTTACAGAGATCACTAACAAAAATAGTAAAGAGTCCCCCTTCACCAGGGTTCTTTTTTTCGATTCCTTGATAGATGGCACGAGCTTTACCATAACCTAAAGGAAGGTCATCAATGATACTTCGGATTTCAGTCAGGGTATTTTCTTTTACACCACTGCTTTCTAGTTCTTTAAAAAGAAGGGTATTAAATGGAACGATATTTTTCTCACTTATCGCCAGATTCATTCCATCACGAACGGTGGAACTCATTTCTTTTACCATACCTACTAAGACTTTTTGATCAGAGGCATCTGTAACATAACCTTTAAATATCTTGGTTAAAATCGTATCAACACTTTGGGCGGTATTTGGAAGTGCGGTATCTGGACAGACATCAATACAGGCCATGCATTGAGTACATTTATAAGGATCAATTATGGGAACTTTTATTCTTGAGACATACTTAGACATTTGGGCACCGGTTCCTGAGGGCATTATTCCCGTGGAAGTGAGCGCTGTGGCCTTTTGGTTATTTATATCTCCAGTTAAAAATTGTTCTTTATATTCATCGTAAGAAAATACTGGGCAAGAACTTGATTCTGTCGTGGTTGGAGTACTATCAAAATTGAGAGGTTTTAGAATATGTCCTATAAGAGGGGAGTGATCATCGGCACCTAACTCACCAAATTTAATTTCTTTGATGTTTGAATACCCTTTTTCCATAACCATCATATTTGAGGCAACAACATCCTCACCAAATTTACCAAACTTCTTTTCGTATTGTTTTTGAACAGTTTCTTGATAGTGTTTTGGATCAATCCCATGATCATCTAAAAAAGGTGAAACTTTAAAAAATGCTCCAAGAAAACTATTTCCCTGCATTCTGGTTTGTAAAGATTCATTTGAAGTCGCTGCCTTGGCGATTTCAAAACCATTAAGAGTATAAATTTTTATATCGTTGTCGATAATTTGTTTTCGATATTTTGGAGGTATGCGCTCCCAGACTTCTTTTTCACTCTTGTTGGACTCCCAGATAAAAGATCCACCAGGTCGAAGTCCAAAGAGGGGGTTGGTGTGGGTGAATATTTTAGGATCACAACAAAGGACTACATCCACATGATGAAGATCGCAATTAACCCTAACTCTGTCTCTAGCGACTACTAAAAAGTAATTGGTAGGTGCACCCTTTTTTTCTGATCCATATTTTGGATTAGCACTGATATGAATGACTGGATCATCCTCACTTTTTTTATGTTTGGAAACTTTGGCCAAATTCCCTAAAATCTCGGCCATGTTTTTTCCCGTTGTAATGGCCCCCCATCCCCCGATGGAGTGAATCCGCACGGCAATAGCACTTTCAGGTAGAAGGCTAGGTTGATCTTTCGAGATAATTGCATAGTCATGATTAACCCCGAGGTAGAAAAAGCTAGATCCATCGGACGCTTTTTTTCCATCTTGTCGAGAAATTTTTCCTCTCACATATTCATAGGCACCTAAAACATGCTCCGGTCTAAAATCTCTTGAACCGAGTCCATAAACCCCTTCAAAAATTCTAGGCATATCTTTTTCATCTATTTGGGGAAGATCAGGATAAGATTTTTCCAAGGCCTTAGATAAGGCAGTTCTAACATCTCTGGCGAGGGGATTAGACCCGGCATGAGGCTCATCAGTTCGCTCTAATATAATGACATTTTTCTTTCCCTTTAAAGCTTCAATTATCGCTTTTTCGGGGAAAGGTCTGATGCAATTTAAATGGATGATGCCAATTTCATCGTTATGTTTCTCTTTGATATAATCGATCGCAGGTTCTATATTTTCAGCACTTGAACCAAGAGTTAAAAATACCGTATCGGCCTTTTCACAGTTGTATTTTGAAATTAGTCCATACTCTCTACCGGTAAGTTCCGCAAATTCCTTATAACATCTTTCGAGGATGCTAAGAATGTCTTCGACAAATTCAGTTCGTCTAGCAATAACTCCAGTCATATAGTGTTCTTGATTTTGAACTGAACCTAAAAGAATTGGAGTGTTGAGACTATACATCTTGGGAATTCTTCTTCGTTTTTTACCAAATAATTCTTTTTGTCCTTTAGTGGGGCAATCAATAGTGTCTTCCGGATGTCCCAAGTAATCTCTTAAAAGTTCTGATTCTGGAACACGGAAAGTTCGCTCTAAATGCGTAGTTAAAAATCCATCTTGAATATTCATTACCGGGGTTAAAGTAAGCTCGGCAACTTTTCGAGAGATTATAGATTGATCGACGGCCTGTTGAGCGTCTTTGGCCATAAGCATGGTCCAACCAGTATTTAAGGCACTCATAATATCATCATGGCCACAATGAACATTAAGGGCATGTTTAGTAAGTGCCCTCGCTCCCACATTTAAAACCATGGTGGAAAGCTTTCCTGGAGCATGAAAATATTGTTCCAGGGCATAGACAATTCCTTGTCCTGAAGTGAAATTCGCCACCCTTTTTCCAGTAACAGAAATGGCAGTGGCACCACCTTGAGCGGCATGTTCACCTTCGGCCTCGATGGCCTTAACCTGATCTCCCCAAACTGTTTGGGTTCCCTGTGACACTGATAGTTCAAAATATTCCCCCATCTCGGTACTCGGGGTAATGGGGTAAAAGACACCGCAGTCCGCAATTCTCGCTTCCGTAAGAGCAACTAATTGATTTCCATTGATTGTTACACGGTGACCTGGATATTTTGGTCGTTTCATTTACATTCTCCTCATAAACAACTTTTTCAAATATTATGTTATATAAGATTAAAATTCTTCTAAAAAATGACCTTTATGACATGGGTCATGGTAAATGAAATTACTATAGGGCAATTAACTAATAACTTATGACAAAATCGGCTTTTTTATCGGCCCCCTTTAGGCCATTTTTCTTTTTTACCGCAATTATGGCGGTGGCCATCCCTACTCTTTGGGTATCTATTTTTACAGGACATTTAGATTTAGAAACCTTGTTTTCTACAAATCTTGTTTGGCACGCACACGAGATGATTTTTGGGTTCACCAGCTCACTTCTGGCCGGATTTTTATTCACCGCTAGTGCCGTATGGACTAAAAAAGACCCTTTTACTGGATACAGGCTATTTTCTTTAATGGCGCTTTGGATGCTAGAAAGGATTTTTTATTTACTCCCAGTGCCTATCTCAGTTGCATTGGGTACGAGTGCTTTATTTTCCCTCCTTTTTTTATTTTTTATGGGTCACATACTCAGGGGGAATTCCAAGAATTTCAAAGCGGTTATTCCTATTTTATTTTTGTTTTTTCTCTTTAAATTTTTTCTTTTAGTTGGCGATTTTAGTTCCCATGACCTTCTCTATCGGATGGGAATACACGGGGGGATATTTTCAATTGTTTTATTGATTGTGATCTTTTCAGGTAGGTTGGTTCCTTTTTTTTCCAAAGTTAAATTACAAATTGAGATAAAGGAGCCTGCTTGGGCCCATTATCTTTCTCTCGGATCCCATATTCTTTTGATCTTTCTCGTTGGAGAAATAGTTCCAAGTTTTGTTACGGCCACTATTTTATTTTTGGCCATTTTTAGCAACCTTATCCGTTTTTATTTTTGGAAACCATTTCAAGCGTTAAAAGAACCGATGCTGGCCATTTTGCATTCAGGATTTTTATGGGTGAATTTGGGTCTGTTGCTTTATTTACTTACAACTATTTATCCAGATTTAGACTACTCTCAACTTTCCCTTCACGCTCTTGCTACGGGAGCTCTTGGGGTCTTTTCTATTGGCATGATGGTACGGGTAACAAGAGGACATAGTTCTCTTAAGATGATGGCAGATGGTTGGGATCAGGCCGCTTTTATATGTGTAAATATAGGCGCCCTTACACGGGTTTTAATTCCGCTTTTAGTCCCAGAATATTATTGGAATTCTTTGCATTGGGCCTCCGGTTTTTGGACGCTAGGTTTTGTTATTTATCTATTTAAATACACCTATGTACTATTTAAAAAATAAATACTTAATAGAAACATTTTTGTTTCCAGGTGATTTCTTTAGTTTTTATTCAATATGATGTATAAAGTTATTAAGAAAAATATGAATAAAAAGAAAAAATCACCTCTATCAAGGCGAAGCTTTTTAAAAGGATCAACCTTAAGTTTTGTTGCCGGCACAATCACTGTCGGAGGGGCCAGCCAGTATGTATTTAGGGCCGATGATACCGAATTACTACGTCCTCCGGGGGCACTTGATGAATCGACTTTTTTAGCTTCTTGTATTAAATGTGGACAATGTGTTCAGGTCTGTCCTCCCCAAATTTTAGATCTCGCTGGCCTAAGTAAAGGTTTTGCCATTGGAACTCCTTATCTTACGCCTAGAGAAGGTGCCTGTCTTTTATGTAAGGGACTTCCTTGTGTCTTGGCCTGCCCCACAGGAGCTCTCGATCACGATATAACAGAGGGTAAAGAAGCAGAAATGGGTCTGGCGGTATTAAGATCTCCTAAAACTTGTTTAGCGACAAAATCCGTTAACGATATTGTTTTTGGCCTTGAAAACTTAAAAACAAAAGAAGATCGGATAAAGATCATTTCAGAATTTTTACCTAGGATGGATGACCTTGAAAAAAAGGCTTTGCTGGAAAAATTTAATATTGAAAAACTCTCAGATATAAATGAAGTTAATGCTAAATTGGTTTCTTCTCAAATGCAAAGTGAGTCAGACTTTAATTGGTTTAAAGATCTGGTTAAAAATTCTAAGCAGGCAGAAACCTCTTGTCGAATATGTTTAGACAAATGCCCAATCAAAGAAGAAAAACCGATTGTTTTTTCAAAGACATCAGCTGCACATATTCCAGTTTTTCAAGAAAGCTGCGTTGGATGTGGTGTATGTGAAATGGAATGCCCTACAGAAGATTCTTGTATTACGATTATTCCAAGACTCACGTACAAGGAAAAAGTATGAAAGGTCCAGGACTTAGAGCTGTCTCGATTGACGAAAATAAATATCCCTACAAATGGAGAGTCCTGCGCTGGAGTACCGTTGTCGGTATTAACTTCTTCTTTTTTGCCTCTTATTATTTTGATATACAAATCCTTGAGGGAACTTTAAGTGCTTCAAGATTTTTAGGATTACATCTTGCCGACCCTTACGCTTCTTTTCAAGTCATGCTGGCCAGTAAAATTGTCAAAACGAATTTAATTATTGGTCTTTTAACTATTGGTTTTTTATATCTATTAATTGGGGGAAGATCCTTTTGCGCCTGGGTTTGTCCTTACGGACTTCTTTCAGAAATAGCAGGGTTTTTTCATAAGTTTGTTAGGAAGCATGGCCTTATAAAACTAGGCAATCAAACCTATGGACGAGAAACTAAGTACTATTTTTTCTTTGTGAGTTTATTTTTATCACTAATCACAGGATATACCGGTTTTGAAATTTTTAACCCCGTAGGTGGACTATCTAGAGCAATCGTTTTTGGCCCTAGTGTTGCCCTTTTCTTTATTGCTTCTATGTTGGGTCTTGAGATTCTTATAAGTAAAAGAGGGTGGTGTCGGTATCTATGCCCCGTTGCCGTTCCTTATATTATTTTAGGAAAGTTCTCACCGGTTAAAATAAAATGGAAACCAGAAAATTGTACCAATTGCAAAGAATGTCAAAAAGTCTGCGTAGTACCCTTTGTTTTAATAGATGCGGTAAATAAAGGTATTGTCGAATATGTGGACTCCGGAGAATGTACCCGCTGTGGACTTTGTGTCGACGCTTGCAATGATGCCGCCCTTGGATTTGAAATTAAATATCTTGATAAGTTAATATGAAACTAAGTAAAGTATTTGCCATCATTTCTCTGCTCCTCTTTCTAGCGACCTATTTTCTCGGAAATACCTTAACTTATCTTGGCAACGACGAAGAAAGTAACCGCACTTTTCAACCTTTTTCCTTTCTTATTCCAGAAGGTATCGAATCTGTTCCAACCAAGGGCGTAGTCAAGGAGGCCCTCGGTGATAAGCTCTACTATTACATCCCAAGAGGAATTAAGGCCTACCTCATCGGATTTCATACCCTTCCTTTTTGGCAGTTTGACCTTAAGATGGTTCAAATGCCAGAGGGAGCGAAACTTTATTTTTGCCTAACGGATTTAAAGGGCGCCGTAGCGGAAATTAATGTTCTAAATCACTATGTTGGGCTGGCCCCGCTTGAAACGATTGCTCCTGGTATTAGAAAAATGATACCTTTTATCTTTTTATTTTTTACTATCCTTCTTTTGATTTATATTTTTCGAAGAGGTAAATATGATTGGATGATAGGCTTGGTCCCATCCCTTATGATCATTTATATTCCAGTAATAGCATTACTTGTTGGCATGCAATTTAGCTCTACCTTTAGCGAACATGCTGTGTATAAGTTGGACTCCTTCAATCCTTTAATATTTGGAACGGTAAAGCTTAAAAATGTTGAGTTAACCGGATACCCTGGAATTGGTTTTTACTTGTTTTTATTGCAGCTAATTTTAATGGGTAGCTCTATCTTTTTAAGAAGACAAAAGCGCTAAACCAAATCACCTTTTTTAAAGAGATAATAACCAGAAGTGGCCAGCACAAGTCCAATAAGGACAGGGTAGGCAAGAGAAAATAAAAGAAAATTTTCCCGTCCGAAAAAATCCAAAATAACAAATGATGAAGGCCCAAGAATACTGCCTTGTGGGTCAAAAAGAATGATCGAGGCCACTCTAAAAACTTGAAGAGGATTTAAAAGGGTTATTCCAATAATTATGGATTCTTCAATTTGATGTTTTAACATGAGCCCTATCATTATAACATCGATAAAAAGCAACAAGGTCAGCCACGATAAAAAGGCCAGGCCCAGTGCCCACTCTACTTTTTTTGCAATACTTGAAATAAACATTCCAAGGCCCAAAAAACATATAACGATAGAAAATAAAAGCGCAATATAGTAGCCAACGATAGGCCAAGAAACGTGTAAATCTTTCACCAGACCCCAAAGGAGTGCGGCCAAAAAAGCAAACATTGTAGGAATAAAGACCACAAGCAGTTTACCTAAAAACTTCCCCCAAAAATATGAGAACAAAGAAACTGGCATAGACAAAAAGTACTCCAAGACAGAAGTTTCTTTATCTCCAACTACCGAGCGAACAGTTGAAATCAAAATAAAAATAGGAAGAATTACTATACACAGTTGGATATAAACGATTAAAACCCGGTCGACACCGGCAAATCCGAGTACTTGAGATTCTGTAATACCAAAAGAAAAAAGTAGTATTATGGCCCCGCCAAAAACCAAACTATAAAGGAGAAACCACTTTGCCCTCATGGACTCTCTCATTTCAGAATATATTACAGATGTTAAACGCTTCACTCTTCACCACCTTCCATCCGAACCTGTTTCACAATATGCCCACAATCCATTTCCACGACTCTATTAACTAAATCATGAACTTCTTTAATCCTATGACTGGTTAAAATGACAATAGTTTCTTTGGGGATCTTAGCTATTCTTTTAAAAAATATTTCTCTACCGTAGGGATCTAAATTTGCCGCCGGCTCGTCTAAAACGAGAAGACTTGGTTTTTTAGCAAGTGCTAGTGCTATTAACATCTTTTGCTTCATCCCACCTGATAATTTTGAAAAAGGTTTTGAAAGATTACCTCCAATATCAAAATGTAAATCTTTGGCGACACTGTAAATATCTTCTTTAGATAAATCGTCTGTTATGGCAATGGAGAAATTAATAAGTTCGCTAATGGTCATTTGAATAGGTGGGGGAAGTTGCGGTACAAAACCAACTTTTTGCAAAACTTCCTCTCTCTTTTTTCTGGCGTCCATACCAAATACTGTAATTTTCCCGCTGTAAATATAGTGGCCTAAAAGGCAACGAAGAAGGGTTGTCTTTCCCGCACCATTGCCGCCAACGATTGCCACTCGATCACCATCTTTAAAAGATAGTGAGCAATTATTTAATATTTTGGCCTTGCCAAATTTTTTTCCTACATTTTTAATTGAAATCACTATATACCCTCAGCATCTTCTTCTTCAATCTCTTCATCTATTTCAATGTCACTACGCCTTAGTGTTATATTTTCAATAGAAAGGCGTAGGGTAGAGTTTTTTGAAAATATTGGTTTTTCATCTTTTAAAATCAAAATTGGTTCTGAAAGCGGAGCAATCTTTGCAAGCAGATTAAGTAGACTTAAAACTGGGGAACCAAAGAAAAACTTCCCCCATTTGTCATTAATCCATATCTGATCAATATAGCGTTTATTTATAAAGGGACGATCACCATATCCATCACGGTTTCGATCAAGCCCCTCGTAAGCTGACCAGAAATTTCCG
Source organism: Campylobacterota bacterium (assembly GCA_003650125.1). Classification (GTDB taxonomy): domain Bacteria; phylum Bdellovibrionota; class Bacteriovoracia; order Bacteriovoracales; family Bacteriovoracaceae; genus SMWT01. The sequence continues at coordinate 99,310 of QNFX01000001.1, read as the reverse complement.
GACCAAAAGTTATCATTTGCCGTCCCATTTGAGTGAACAATAACATCTTCTAAGTTATCTAAAAAAGCATTACCTCTAAAAACATTATTTTTTATCGTGCTATGAATCACAACGCCAGATTTATTAAAGGCGATGGTATTGCCCACAATAAGATTATATGCATCTGGTTTGTAAGGTGATTGATCAAGATAAATACCGGTGCTGTTATAAACGATTTTATTGTTTTTTATGGTCATGTGATCGACTTCTTTTACACCAATCCCCATGCCGGTGCCACCGGTAGAAAAACTAAGCTCGTTGCTTTCTAAAACTGTGTGATGAGAATACATTAAAAATATTCCAACTGCGCTATTTTTGTATTTATTTCCCCTGACAAGATTATTCCCGGCATACATAAAGTGCAAAGAGTAGCGATTGTTCCAACCAGTATTATTTAAGACAGTATTATTATCGGAATACCATAAAACCATGTCACGGGAATCGTGAATGACATTACTCTCGAAAAGATTATTATTAGATGCCCAAACCTTTATTCCATCTCCTCGCATTCCAAGAGTATGTTTTTTTGAAGAAATATCATTATGGGTAACTCTGTTATGGTGGGCCTCCTTGAAGTTTATCCCAAAAAGCGTGTTGTAAATAACATTGTGAGTAATCTTATTATATGACGAGGTTACAAAAATAGCTGAATCGATTTGGTCATGGCTATTCCCAGAGTTTGTGATTTTTAAGTTTTTTATTGTCACATTATCTGCGGTTATAGAAATAACACTATTTTTTCCAAGCCCATCAATGGTCGTCTTATTTTGTCCATCGATGGTAATTGATTTATTCACCACTACTCGCTCTTTATAGACACCACTTAAAAGCAAGGTGCCGCCAATAGCTGTAGAGTCAATAAGTTTTTGAAGTGTTTTACAACTTGCCTGAAAAGAAAAACCAAGCAAAATTAAAATGAGAAAAGGTTTCATATTAGAGCAACGGATTTTTCTTTTAATGCTCTTCTTTTTATCAGGGTCGCTAGTACTAAAAATAAAAAAGCAATAAACAAAAAGTAAAAGCCAGCTGCGGGATATGAGTAAGTGTGAAACTGGGCCACTTTTCCTGTTCCAAGAACCGTTGGCATAAATGGTTTAATGGTAAAGGCCCCATAAGGATGTAAATTATGTCCAAACCAGTACAGCCAATAGATATAAGTTCCCATGTAAACCCAAGGGAATGTTGCTGGTGCCAAGGTTAAGATCCACCATCCTTTACCCTCATAAAAAAGAGAAATTATTAGACACAAAACTGCAATCAAAACCAAGAAGGGCGCTAATTGGCGCATTTTGAAAGCTCCTATATCCATTGGATCCATACCGATGTAGTGATTGATAACATTCATCTCTACGACCTTGCCGCGAAAATCGGTTAAGGTGAAATAAACAGGAATTCCCTGAGGGTATGAGGCCTTAGGATATTGTGGGGCCTCCAATGAGACTCGCCAAATGGGCATGGTATGGTAACCAATTACATAGCCCCATATTCCCTCCGGGAAATACTCAAATTGAGTAGGGCCTATATATTTTTTAATATCTTGCGGGCTCGGTCTGGTTTCAGTCCCTTTTTCAACTAAAAAAGGTAGCGGTTGAAAAGATAAATTATCTTCGTCAAACTCCACCTCATCAGTAATAGGGTCCATATAGGCAAACATTGGCCCTAGTAGATAAGTCCCGCAGTATAGAGCGATGGCCAGTATTACCAAGATTTTACTGATTAACAGTCTTGATTTAATTTGCATTATTTCTTTTGCCTTGAAACATAATCTAATACCGCCTTCATATCTTTCTCACTAAAACCTTTAATTTGTTTGATCATGTCAGGATTGGCATTTCTTCTTTTTCCCGCTTTAATCCATTTAAACTGTCTCATTAGGTAGTCATAATTTTGCGAGGCTATAACAGGATAATATTTATCTGCCATTCCTTCTCCGTGATCACCATGACATTTTACACAATTATTCTTGTAGAGCTTTGCACCATGCTTTAAGTCCTTACCATCACCCTTTTTAGTTTTCATGCTCATCTTTAAGGTTTGAATATAAGCGGCAACATCGGCCAAGGTCTGGGCGCCACTTATAGGCTCGTCAAAAAGGTCATCGGTTTGTTCTTTTAGGGCCGTAGGATTGGCAAATGGATACATGGTGGGATTATCTCTATTTCCCGCGCGAATATCAGCAATCTGCTTAATAACTACAGTTGAGTGTTGCCCGGCAAGTTGGGGAAAGTTCCCAGCGGGATCTCCCCATCCTTCAGGCTGGTGACAATTGGCACAGATTTCATCATAAATAGTAAAACCCCGTTTTAGATTTCCTTTAAGCTTTAAGGCATCTAAGGCCTCTTTTTCTTTTGTACCCCAAGCGCCTTTGAAGTCTTTTGGGCTATCAGAAAAAGCTGAAAAACTAAAAAATAAAATAAAAATAGATAATTTTTTAAAACTCATTATTACTCCTGTCCGCAAGGACGTACTTTTGATAGATAGTCGGCGATTGCTTCAAAGTCACCTGGTTTTGCCGTACTTAAAACCATATCGCGAACACCATGCATGGCCTTGGTTTTTCCGCCTTTGCGAGCACCACTAAAGATGTCGTTCATTTGGGCAACCAAGTATTTTGCATGCTGACAAGAAAGCTTTGGGTAATCTTTAAATCCACTCATGGGATCCCCTTTGCGATACTTGTATTTACCCGTTTTCTTATTAATTCTATCTCTTCGCCTAACTTTTCCCCGTCCTTCTTTTCCGTGGCAAGCGATGCAAGTTAGGGATCGATACAAGGATTTACCATCGGCCGCTTTTACAGCAGACGATGGCAATAAGGCCGTAGTCGTAAAAAATAAAACTAATAATTTAAGCACGGTTATTCTCCATCAACCATTTTTTTAGCAAAAATTCCACGACTGGCACATTTAACTAAATATTGCCAGGCCATTTCTTCATGTAAAGAAGCCTCTTTCCATTTGCTTTTAAGGGCAAATGCCTTGGCCTTTTTTCTGGGAGCAAAATGCTTTTTAAATTGCTCAACGGCATCATAAAATTGCATGGCCCCTTCTTTATGAAGAATCTTTCTTTTCTTCAATGTCTTTTTAAGGTCATCATCATCTAGATCATCAAGGTCTTCGATGGTTCCTTTTCCCAGTAATTGTTTTTGAAAAGCAACGGCACTACCAACGGGATCTTTTTTGTTACAAAGTTTTGAGGCATTTTTTACTAATTTTGGACAAACATAATTAATAACTCCCGCAATTGTAACGATCGTTTCATCATTTACTTGAACTTTTTTTAAGTATTTGATTTCATCACTGGCATCTTTTGCCATGGCAAAACCAGAAAACATAAAACAAAAGATCAGGGCAAAAATATTTACGAATTTTTTCATCTTTAATCTCCTTTTAAATTATTTAACTAACAGATACCCAGACATTTCTAAGTGAAGGGCCGAGCAAAATTCTGTACAATAAAATGGGAAAACCCCAGATTTGGTAGCAACAAATTTTAAAGTAACTGTTTCACCTGGTTCAATACTGGCATGTAAGTTGTAAGTATCAACGGTAAATCCATGAGTCTGATCCTGCGCTCTTTCAACGTTGGTAATATGCCAAGTAACGTGATCTCCCTTTTTAATACTAATAACTTCCGGACTATAGTGACTTCGAATTGCAGTTGAGTGGATTGTTACCTTATTTCCTTTTCTCTCAACTCTTTCTTTTCCAGGTCTTACATAGTTTTTAAAGCTTCGTTTTTTGTAGCGAATTACAGGTTTTAATTTATCGGCCTTAATCATTTGAGCATAATGTGGTTCCCCAAGCGGAAGAGGCATATCATACAAAAGTGACATGGGTTTTTTACCTTTAATATCAATTAATTGATGATTTTGCGGATGCAACGGCCCAACCTGATTAAACCTATCAATAGCTAGCTTATTTAAAGCAATGAGATATTTCCCATCAGGATTTACCGTATCACCTTCGGCGGTAACCAAATGTCCAATATTGTAATGAATAGGAAGTTTCTCTAAAAGCTTTCCTTTTAAGTAATCCCAACGGGCAACAGCGGAATCTACATATAAGGAGGTGTAAACAATTCCTTTTTCCTTATCAAACTGTGAGTGAAGTGGCCCAAGTCCCAGTTGAACTTGCTTGTGAATAGATTTTTGCATATCCAAGATTGGAATACCGTAGGGATCTTTTCCCGCAAAATCCTTTTTATCGATTAACCTTTTAATTTTTTTGAAGTCGTAAACTGTTGCGTGAGTATCGAGCTTTCCTGCTACGATAATATATCGGCCATCTGGACTAACATCACAACCATGAGGACTTTTTGATTCTGGAAGAAGAAATAAGGCATTGGCCTTAACCATATCTTTCATTGAAATAACAGCGTGTCCGTTAATCTTTTTAAATTTTCCGGCCTTAAATAACTTTTCAGCTTTTCTCCAATTAACTATATGCATGTAGTCCGTATCTTTCGCTGACATACCCGCTTCATTGGCCAGTTTATGTTTTAAATGAGTGTTACCATTACCAAATCCACCAATATATCTTTCAGTGTTGATTGAATTGGTAAAACTCCAGCCATCACTTATCAATTTACCAGCATCAGTAATGTCTTGCATGTACGGTGGTAGTTCAACAGTAAAGGACTGCTTAGGCATTAAGCGGCCTTTTTCTCGATTAAATTTCCAATAGGTTATTCCACCACGATATATTTCATTAAAATTTTTCTGGGTTAGAGCAACATACTTATTAGAATACGGCGCAGGATATTGAGCGGCTTCCATGGCATATTCTGTATTTGGAGTTACCACGGAACTTCCATGCTCTGATTTAAAAATAGGATTGACAACAATTTGAACCGTTTCAAATGTCTTTAAATCAATTACCGCGACCCTCGGGTTTGCCTTGTCATTAATAAAAACAAACTGGCCGTCATAATCACCATTTGTTTCCGAAAGAGCGGGATGGTGAGTGTCTCCCCAAGTAATCTTGGTTCCTCGAATCATTCCCTCTTTAAGTCTATGCATACCTTCGACTTCGCCATATCCGTAACCAGACCATGGCTCAGGTGTAAAAACTCCGATATATTTTAAAAGACGCATGGATGGAACACCATAAACAATTAGTTGCCCCGCCTGGCCCCCTGAAGAAAAGACAAGATACTCATCCTTTTTTCCTGAAGGAGTATAAGTTTTAGCTGCGGCCAACAAATCTTTGTCAGTTAGACCTCTTTTTTTAGCAACTTCTTTTAAGGTTTCTGCTGAGCCAGAAAAGGCCAACAAACTAACAAGTAACGCAAGACCTAATTGCCTCTTTCTCAAAATAAAATTGAGCACATTTACCTCCAGGGAGTTTTTAGTAATTTTTGAAAAAAACATTTTCGCATATAAGAGACACAGTGTTTATAGAAAAAAGATGATAAATATCATAAAACAGGTGTTTTACCTTTTGCAAATTAAAAAGATTGAAGGTAGTTGTATCACATGACTTTTAAAATATCTTCATGCCTAATGATGCTGTTTCTTTTGTCTTGCACCAATGGCAAAAGCTTGAGGCCGGTTGAAATTACTCTCGATCGGGATACTTGCGTCCATTGTCATATGATTATTAGCGATGAGCGCTTCGCAGCTGAACTTATCGACGATCATTTCAACGTATACAAGTTTGATGATTTTGGCTGTGCTCTTGATTGGGCCGAAACCAATCCCAATATTAAAATTGAAAAATACTATATTAAAAATTTTGAAAGGCCAGAGTGGTTGGATGCCAAGACCTCTTTTTGGATTAAAGCTCAGGCCTCAACTCCTATGAATTATGGATATATCGCCATTCCTACCCGCACTAAAGAAAGCATAACCTTTGAAACCCTACTAAAAGTTTATAAGGTCAATCGTCCACTAAGATAGTTTGGACGCGCCAAAGTTTTTAATATCAATTAAGATCAGATAGAGCATAGGAATAAGTATTAAAGTTATTAGGGTCGCAAATAAAAGTCCATAGGCCATGGCCAAACACATGGGGGCGATAAAAGGATCATATCCTCCAATGGCATAGCCTGTAGGAAGAAGCCCCATCACGGTAGTAAAAGTTGTTAAAAGAACAGGTCTTAGTCTTCTCACTGCCCCTTCAATAACGGCATTTGTACTAAAACCTTTTTCACCGATGATTCTATCAATGGTGTGAACCATTACCAAACTATCATTGACGACAATGCCAGAAAGTCCCACCACCCCCATCATGATAAAGATGGAAAGAGGCATGGAAAAAGCAAATACCGTATAGATAATTCCTACCACCGCAAAAGGGATGGCGGATAACACGATAAATGGCTTGGAAATAGAGTTTAAAATAATGGCGATGACTAGAAAAATCCCTATTATAGCGGTAATAAAGGCCAATTTCATATTGCCAAATATTTTTTCATTTTCAACAGGCTCACCTGAATAGCTTATGGGAACTTGATAACTACTAGGAAAATTTTCCTTCACTAGATCCATAAGCTTGCCGGGAGAGATTATATCTTTATCTAACTGTCCGAAAATGGTTGTGGTCCTGCGATTATTAACATGAAAAATTTCCGATTGTGAATCCTTCTCCTCAAAAGTTGAAAAATGATCAAAATTTATGAGATATCCTTTTTTATTGATAAGGGAAAGACTGTTTACAAAATCTCGATCACTTCTTCCCTTCCTGTTTAGTCGCAAACGAAAGTCAATAGGGACATTATGTTCAATTATATCAGTTACCACTTGGCCATCAAAGGCAATGCGAATAGTGGAAAGTGCACCAGCAACAGTTCCCCCCATCTCGGCCAGCTTATCAAAATTTAATTTGAGATCCAGCTCTATTTTTCCCGGGATGTTATCATCCTCTATTTCGAGTACTCCTTTAACTGTTCTCAGGTAGCTTTTGATCTCTTCCACTTTGGCAGTTCTGGGCCGATCTTCCTCAGAGGCGACGCGAATTTCAAACGCTCGTCCTAGGGGAGGGCCAACTCGGGTAAGTTCAAAGAGCGCCTCAATTTTTTTATCTTTTAGAAAAGGAAGTATTTTTTCCCTTAGGGAGCTTGAAATTTCTTGGGCCGTTCGAGTCCTTTCAATATAAGTTTTTAGATAAATAAAGATGATGGCCAAGTGTGGGTCTGTGCCTCTTTCAATGGTTGTATCTTGAGCATGAGTTCCAATACGCACACTAAAACCGTCTAACTCCGCCGGCGGTAAGGCCGAGATCTCTTTTTCTATTACTTTTATCTGATCTTGGGCCAGCTCCAGACTAGTTCCTGCAGGGAGTGTGAGTTGAATGGTAAAACCCTCGGCCGAATCTTGGGGAAAGGGATCTGTTTTGACATAGTTTTTTGCAATAAATCCGGCAGAGGCCAAGAGCATAATGAAAGTAAAAAGAACCACGTATCTATAATTTTTTAAAAAATCTAAAGAGTTTTTATGCATCTTCTCTAATTTTTTTACAAACCTTTTCTCTTTTTTCTCTACTGTTTTTCCATGCATTAAATGAACTGGAAGAACAAAAAAGGTGTCAATCAGAGAGGCCACCAAAGATAAGGCGACAATTACAGGGATTATCCAAATAAATTTTCCGGGCAGGCCACCTAATTGACTTAGAGGCCAAAAGGCAACCATGGTAGTAAGTGAGGCTCCAAGGATTGGTTTCCAAACTTGTTTTACGGCCAGAACCACGGCATCAGCACCAGAGTGCCCCTCTTCTTTCGCTCGATCAACAGATTCAGACAAAATTATGGCATCATCAACTAAAATACCTAAAACTAAAACCATTCCTCCCAAGGTCATGGCGTTTAAGGTCAAGTCCATTCCAGGTAGGAAGATAAACATTCCTAAGATTGAAAAGGGAATGCTAAAAGCGGTCCAAAAAGCAGTCCTTCTCCCTAAGATTAAAGTCAGTAAAACAACAACCAAGGCGATCCCCATTAGAGCATTAGAGGTCAGAAGTTTTAAGCGATTGCGGGTAAATTTGGATTGATCATTTAAGGTAATGACTTTTATCCCGACGGGGACAGAAACATTGTTTAAAAAGGAATGTATTTTATCAAGAGTATTTAAAAGATCAGAATTTCCTTTCTTCTTAACCATGAGAGAAACTCCACGTTTGCCGGAATTTCGTACTGTTAAATTTAAATTTTCGGGAACTCTTTTAATTTCAGCAATATCTTTAAGCCTGACGCCCGAGCCGGTATAGGTCCTGCGAAGGTTAGTGTCTAAAACTTCGTCTAAGCTTTTATACTTATTATAGGCGACAATCTTTTTCTCACCGATATAAGATTCAAGGGTCCCACCGGATCCTTCAATATTTCTGGCCTTTAAAGTGTTGGCAATAGACTGGAGGTCTAAATAGTTCTTTTTGGCCTTCTCCATGTCGACGACAATTTGATATTCCTCATCAGGGAAACCAACTTTCACAACTTCCGATACTCCGGAAATTCTTTTTATTTCGGTGTATAAATAAGGGATGAATTTTCGAAGTTTTTTATAATCACCACTGATGGCAATCTCTAAGACTGGCATTTCATCAGAGGTCCATTGTCGATAGGAAGGTTTACCGTCTACCCCGCTGGGAAGGTTGGAAATGCTTGCCAGCTTTTCTCCTACATCATCATAGATCTGTTTAAATTGAGCATCATCTACGTCATCATCGGCAACAATGGTTATGATGGACATTCCTTCCGAGGAGGTGGAGAGAACTTCTTTTAAGTTGGCGACTTTTTCCAACTCCTCTTCAATGGTCATCGTGACATTAATCTCGACATCTCTTGCGGAAGCACCAGGGTAAAAAGTCTGAATTGAAATTATATTTTTGGATATAGAGGGGAAACCCTCCTTTTTAATACCGATGACGGTTTTAAAACCCAGTAAGAGGACCGTGATCATTAATAAGTTTACCATTAATGGACGTTCAGTTAAAAAACGAGTTATTCGATCCAAGGATTCTTTCCCTTAAAAAGTTATAATTTAAAAATAACAGTAAGGGATCTTATTGACTAACTATTTCAGCGCCCACTCAAAATCAAAACTGATCTTACCTTCATCGAGACGAATCTGGTGGACTATTTTAGTCCAAGTTTTGTTATTAGGGTTCCATTTAAATTTGGCACGAGAAACTTTGTGTTTTTCTGCATTGAACTGTTTCATTTGAATAGGATCTTTCCAATTAGGAGTTGGTAGTTTCGCCTGAATGGTAATTAAAGGAGACTTGGCCAGCTCAACCATGCGATCTAGATTATAATGGGAAGCAATCTTTAGCATAGAAAAGACATCACTAAGAGCACGGTGAGGAAATGGATTTACAAAACCATGAGCGTGTTCAAGCTGAGATAGAGCTCTAACTTTTATTTTTCTTGGAAATTCGATATCTCTAATTGAGTCGATCCATAAAAGATCTGGCATAGGAATTCCAAAACGGTTGAACATAGCACCAATCATGGGCTTGTCGTATTGGTCACCATTGTGGGCCATCATATAGTCGGCCTTCTCCATCATATTTTTTAGGGAGAGGAGAGTATTTTTAATTTGATCTTTTTTAGCGCCCCACTGTTCCAGCATATCATCAGTAATACCTGTAAGATCAGAGACGAATTCAGTAATTGGCAGGTGGTCTGGCTCATCTATAAGTTCTGAGAGAACTTTTACAGGCGTTTCCAGATCAAAATCCCAAAGAGCAGCACCTATTTCAATTACTCTGTCGGTACTTAGATTTACTCCATCAAGTTCTAGGCTTTGGTTAATTCCTTCTAGATCTATTCCGCAAATAATGGCCATATTGATTCCTTTTAGAGGGGGAAATCTAGCATAGAGTCGAAGCGGTGACAAATCCTTTGAAATGATGTTTATTGTCCTCTTATGACGATGTACGACTATCAAAAGGCACGGGAAGATATCACCAAAAGGCGACAAAATAGAGTCTTTAAAAGACCCGATGGCCTAACCCGAAAACCTGAATGGCTCAAAGTAAAAATACCTACCAGTGATAACTATAAGGAAATTAAGGCCAACTTACGCAAAAAGGGATTATTTACTGTCTGTGAAGAGGCCTCATGTCCCAATATCGCCGAGTGCTGGGAGGCCAAGACTGCCACCATGATGATCCTTGGGGGAACGTGTACTAGGGCCTGTAAATTTTGTCATGTGGATACAGGAAATCCGAAAGGTTTGATTAATTCCCAGGAAATTGAAAAGGCGCATGAGATGGCCTCCACAATGAATTTAGAATATTTAGTCATTACTTCCGTGGACCGAGATGATCTTCTCGATTTTGGTAGTGGCCACTTTGCCTCCATCGTAAGAAAAATTGGTGAAAAACATCCTTCCACCATGGTGGAAGTTTTAGTTCCTGATTTTGATGGTATTCCCGAGCATATGCATACTCTGGCGCAAAGTAATCCCTTAGTGATCGCTCAAAATATTGAAACGGTTAAAAGGTTAACTCACAAAGTTCGTGATCGAAGGGCCGGATACGAGAAGTCTTTAAACTGTCTGGATTTCTATAAAAAAAATTATCCTCATATCTCTACCAAAACATCACTCATGGTAGGTCTTGGGGAAACCATGGAAGAAATTAGAGAATGTCTCCAAGACCTTCGAAAAGTAAATGTGGATATTATAACTTTTGGCCAATACCTAAGACCTACCCAGAGACATTTAAAAGTTGAGAGGTATTATAAACCACAAGAATTTGACGAGTTAAAAAGTATCGCTCTTGATATGGGATTTAAATTTGTCGCTTCTGGGCCTTTAGTTCGAAGCTCTTATAAGGCCTCCGATTTTTTGAAATATTTGCGAGATCAAAATGGAAACTAGTATAGAGCTGGTAAAAAAAGATCTCAAATTAGTGGGAGAAGATATCGCCTTCATTGAGAAGTGGGACTGGGACTATTTAGAAGCTCATGAATTTCAAAAGGCCGCATTAGAGCTAGTTCGGCAAAATCCGAAATTATCTATTTTTATTTTTTGCTCCCACCCTCATTGTCTAACTCTGGGTAGGGGACTACAAAAGTCTAAAGATCCAAGCTTTACTAGTCTCATCGATTTTGATCCAAGATTAAAAGAAAGACTTGATATTCCTTTGCATGAAATTAAAAGGGGAGGGGGACTGACCTTCCACTACCCAGGACAATGGGTTTTATATCCTATAATTAATCTCAATAGATCAGGCAAAGATGTCTATAAAGTGATGAATGGAATTTTAGAAATCACCACTGATGTTTTAAAAGATTATTTTAAAATAGAGAATCTGTCATACACAGAAAAAATGCTTGGTTTATGGCATGGGGATAAAAAACTGGCCTCCATAGGGCTTGCTGTATCTCATTTTGTAACTTACCACGGAATGGCCTTGAATATCTTACAAGACCCGCGAATGAAAAAATCACTAGAACTAATCAACCCCTGTGGATTACCAGGGTCAACTTACGTGGAATTGGAGAGCATAACTTCCCATGAGGAAACCTTTAAAACTTTCCACCACGCATTTAAAGAAAAGCTGCTACAATCACCTCTTTTTAATTAAATGGGACTCTTTGAAACCTACCCCATCTAAAGCATTTTGGAGGACTACAAATCCTTCTACGTCCTATTGGAACAAAGAAGTCATCAACATTGCCACCGAAAAATATTCTACGACATTTTCTCAGTGACCTTTGCCTTGCCTGATTACGGCGAAACCCTTTTCCGGTATAAAATTTACCGTTGTTATAGTTGTAGGACAAACAAACCCAAGCTGGAGGTCGGATTTTATCTGCTCCAATACTATCAAGGTCTTCAGCACTAGCAGTTAAGCTTAGTCCAAAAATAAGAGATGATATTAAAAATATCTGTTTCATAAAAACCTCTATTCTGTATTATATCACTTACGATTTTTTTTTATTTTCTCCCTAAATGAAATTTATTTAAGAAGTTTTTGGAAGGTATTAAAATCATTAGTGGGAAGTTTGCAGATTCTATTTTCACAGACGTAGGCAGTTGTTTTTCCATCAATTTTAACTTTTTCTTCTAGTAGAGGGATGCCGGCCACACCTTTTTTTACAGCGACAACTTTATTGGGAAAGAAATTATCTCTTAAGTATTCGATAAACTTTTTGGTTAGAGGATCATCAAGATCTCCTACAATGGCGATTTCTTTAGACTTTTTTAAATAATAGTCAAACCCGATTAAAACCTGAGAATAGCTCGATGGGTGTCTTTTTGCCATGGGGGCCATGATTTTCATTAGATTTTTTGCCTTATTTATATAGCTTTGTTCAAAAGTATAATCATAGAACTTTAAAAGATTTAAAAGAGACACTCCATTGGGGTTTGGCCGGGCATTATCAGAGAAATCTATAGAGCGGGTGATTAGCTCAGAACTTTTAGGGGCAAAGAAATATCCTTCCTTTGACCAGAGGTTTATATCTTGTCTTTTTTGTAGATCCATTGCCCATTTAAGGATCACAGGATCAAAGCTTGCTTCATATAGGTGGAGTAGTCCTTCTATCAGATAGGCATAGTCGCTTAAAAAGGCCTCAATTTTAACGGTACCTTCGCGGTAAGTATGAAAGAGTTCTTTAGTATCCAACTTATGTTTTATGAAGTTGGCAGCACTCATTGCCGCTTTTAAATATCTTTCATCTTTTAAAACCTGGTAACCCATGGATAGGGCCCCAATCATAAGTCCATTCCAAGAGGTGATGGCCTTGTCATCAGTAATGGGGGGGATTCTTTCTTTTCTTATATTATATATTTTTTTCCTAATCTTTAAAAGCTTAGGAGAAAAAACGTCTTCGAGATTCTGGTGATTAAGAAGGTTCAAATTATTTGTATTGTGTTCAAAGTTCCCACTGGTATTGACTCCATATATCTTTTTGATGGTCTTAAATTCCTCAGAGGTTAGAATCTTTTTTAATTCACCCTCTTTCCAGACATAAAACTTACCTTCTTCTCCTTCTGAGTCCGCATCTGTGGCCGAGAAAAAGTAACCTTTAGGAGAGGTCATCTCCCTGAGAATATAATCTAGGATTTCTTTGGCAATATTTTTATAGAGTTCATTTTTTTTCAGTTGATATGCTTCTAAATAAACTTTTGCCAAGGAAGCATTATCATAAAGCATTTTTTCAAAGTGTGGAATAAGCCATTTTTTATCCACCGAATAACGGGCGAAGCCCCCACCGATATGGTCATACATCCCACCTTTAAACATGGAAGCTAGAGTTTTATCAATGGCATTTGAACTTGGAGTTGTTCGCATTAAAAACCGAAGGCGCATTTTAGGGGGGAATTTTGGGGCCGTTCCAAAGCCACCGTAAGTTTTATCAAAGTTGGCGAGCATTGCTTTAGTAGCTTCGATTAAAATATCCTTAGGTATTTTTTCACTTTTCTTACGGGGTATTTTTTTTGAGAGAATATCACTGACTCTCTTTGAGGAATCATAAAAGTTTTTAGGATCTTTTTCCCATTGGGTTCCAAGACTTCTTAAAATATCTATGAACCTCTTCTTGGGAAAATAAGTTCCGCCCCAAATAGGATTTTTATCAGGGGTTAAAAACATGGACATGGGCCATCCCCCTCTTCGTCCCATCATATGGAGTGCCTTCATATAGATATTATCCACATCAGGTCGCTCTTCACGATCAAGCTTAATGGAGATAAAATATTTATTTAATACTCTGGCAACCTCTTCTGTTTCAAAAGATTCCTTTTCCATGACATGACACCAATGACAGGTGGAATAGCCAATGGAGATAAAAACTAGCTTGTTATTTTTCTTTGCATATTCAAAGACCTTCTCAGACCATGGTTGCCACCACACTGGGTTATGTTGATGCTGTAGGAGATATGGGCTTTTTTCCCCTTTTAAATTATTTTGCTCAAAGTTTACTTCTTTTGTGCATGAAAATAATAAGATCAGAAACAATGGGAGCAGTTTCAATGTCGTTCCTTGTTAGATATGTGAGAATTTTAAAAAGAGAGGCTAGATGATGTCGAGTTTTTTCTTAAAGATATCGCAGCTGATATAATGCTGTTCGTTTTCTTCGTAGGGGCCAGTAAACTCCTCTTTAAGATACTTATTGCCATCCTCCCCATTAACTTCACGAGTCTTATAAGCAACTAGCTGGTTAGTGACTTCCGGATGATCCAATGGAAAAAGACGTTTAACATTTAAGGCCATAAAGGTATTATAAAACAAAATTGACTAAAATACTTTAAACTGAGAAAATTCAAAAACTTATGATTATAGAAGCTAAAAATATCAATAAATATTATGGTTCCACTTATGCTCTAAAGGATTTTTCTTTAGGTATACCCAAAGGATCTTCATTTGCCCTATTAGGACCTAACGGAGCAGGTAAAACTACTTTTTTGAAGGCACTTTTAGATTTAACTCCGGTTGATAGTGGTGAAATAACGATTAACGGAATATCTTCCTTAAGTGAAAAATCTCGAAAGGGAATAGGCTATTTGCCAGAGAAATTTACCTTTTTTGACTATTACACAGTTGAGGGAGTTTTAATCTTTTATGGCAAGATGAAAGGAATTAACAAGGGCCTTGCTGAGCAGATCGAGGCCGTTGTTTTAAAAACGAAAATAACAGAACTGCAACAGAGAAAAGTTAAAACCCTCTCGAAAGGCCAAATGCAAAGACTTGGAATCGCTTGTATGTTGATGGGAGATAATGATCTTTTACTTTTAGATGAACCTTTTACCGGACTGGATCCCATTGGGATCAAAGATTTAAAAGAAATTTTAAGAGGACTACAAGTGGAGGGGAAAACATTATTAATCAACTCCCATATTCTGTCTGAAGTGGAACAAATCTGTGATCAGATGGCCATTTTAAATAAAGGTGAGTTAGTCGTTGAAGGTAAAATAACTGAACTAGCAGGGGATGCAAGTTTGGAAGACTTTTTCTATGAAAAAATAAAGAGTTAATAAATGAATTGGAATAAAATATATGTAATTTTAGAAAATACAATGGCCAAGGAATGGAGAAATAGATTTCTAATTTTTCTCTTCATCTTAACGGTAGCTGTAATTCTGCTTGTAAATGTAGTGATGGATTACATCGGTCAAATTCCGGGAATTTTGCTTGATGCTACCTTGGCCAACAAAAAACTTTATATCTTCTATTATATTATTAATTCATGGAATATTTTTCTCGCCATCATTATGGGAGTTAATTGTGTGAAAAGTGACTTAAATGAAGGGGTCTATGGTCAGATATTAAGCTTTCCAGTTAAACGGATTGAATATCTCTTATCTCGAATATTTGGAACTTCTATCATCGTTTTACTCTATTATCTTTTATCTATCTTACTGGCCTTAAGTGTTTTCGCTTTTAGTTCGGAAGGTCAGGTGTTTATTGATCCAGGGTTATTCTTATCTCTGGCACCTAACTTTATTTTAATCGTAACTTCTGTAACTTTGACGGTTCTAATTTCACTTTTTTTACCCAAAATTTCTGCTTTAATTACTACTTTTGTTTTGGTTCTTTTAATCAGCTCAAGTAATTCAAGTTATGGTGATTTGGGAACGGAATATCTATTTAATGATTTATCTTTTTTTAAGTCAGTTGGTTTAATGCTCCATTTTATCTTGCCGCATATAGGGATCATAAATGGTATGGCCACTGATATTGCTATGGGAAGAGATCTATATGTGTCAATTGGGTGGGAGATTCTTCATTTAGGATTAACTCTTGGGGCCATCTTTGTTCTTCTGCTCCTTGCTCTTCGAAAAAGAGAGACCTAAGCTATTTCAGATAGTTACCATACTGTAGGGAGTAAAAATCTTACTTACTCCTGACGAGATGTTGACAAATAACCCCTAAATAGAATGTAAGTTATATCAAGATGAGACCTTATTTAACTCTAATCTTTTCCGCAATTTTTATGGCCTTTATAGCGGGCTATTTTGCCTTGTATCTAAAGGGCTCTTATAAGCCCAGTGAATCTGATCTGCAAAATATTACTTTGATTAAAGAAGGGTTTCAAAATGAAGTGGCGCCCATTGGAGAAATAAATTTAGATTCTCTCTATCCTGGCAGAAATTATCTAAAACTGCTCAGTCCTAAAATGAATCCAGGTAGTAGCAATTTAAAAAGTAATATCTATTCATCAGATAAAGATTGCTTTTTAAATATTTCAACTTTTATCCAAGCATTAAAAGGCCCTAAGCCTCGTTTTTGGGAGGAGTTTAGATGTGAGCTAAGCTCATCGTTACCAGAGAACTTTTTTCGAAGCCCTCCATTTTTACATGAATCTGGCAACTCTTATGCTTATCTGGCCTATAAGTTAGGTAGAAAACCATTTAATGACGAGACTTGGATTCGGGAAAATATTAGATTCTTCCATATCACCGAATTAAAACTTTTAAAATTTATAAATTTTATAAGGCCCTATGAAATCTTTAGAGGATTAAATGATGAATCTTTAAGCTCTCTGGCCGAGAGGAAATCAACCATATTATCCAAGAAGTATTTTTTGGCCCGCAATAAGTTTATTTTTACTAATGGGTTAGAGTATCGGATATACCTTATTTCTGATTTTAAAAAGTTTTTAAATAGTACTGATTATACGATTAGACCTTATAAGTTTGGGAGAGAATGCTTTTTAGTTGATGGTGAAGTTTGTTGGGAGTATTCCTTAATTCATAAATTGGAAATGACTAGTAAAACTACCATCATCTTTTTTGTCTGTAGTATTTTAATTATAATACTTGTTGTCTGGCTCTTATATGCCAAAATTAAAGGTCAGAATTTGGAGCAAGAGAGGAAGAAATTAGCACTTCAGGTTTTAACCCATGAATTTAGAACCCCCATTTCGAGCCTCATTTTACAAGTAGAAGAGATTAAAAAATCATTTGCAGATTTGGCACCAAATTTACAAGAATCGTTTTTAAGAGTTGCAGCTGATGTTCACCGACTTCAAAGATTAACAGAAACAAGTAGGAACTACCTTAAACTAAATAAAAAAAATAAATTGGTTGATTGCAAATTCTTTAGAATACCTTCTTTTAATGACTATCTTTATATGCAACTTGAAAATTATAAAGATGAGGTCGAGTTTGTTCCACTTGTTGAGGATGTTAGTTTTTGTCTGGATACATATTGGATTGGTATTGCTTTAAAAAATCTTTTAGAAAATGCCTTGGCCCACGGAGAAAAACCAATAATTATTTCTGTGGAAAAGGCCCCTAAAAATATTAAAATCACTATAACGGACTCTGGAGATTGCCAATTTAAATCAATAGGGGAAATGAGAACCGAATTTGTAAAGGGCAATAAAAGTTCAGGTACCGGCCTAGGGCTCAATATTGTATTTAAAATTATGAAGGAGATGGGGGGGGATTTAACTTTTAATACTGACCC
Source organism: Campylobacterota bacterium (assembly GCA_003650125.1). Lineage (GTDB taxonomy): Bacteria > Bdellovibrionota > Bacteriovoracia > Bacteriovoracales > Bacteriovoracaceae > SMWT01. The sequence continues at coordinate 81,911 of QNFX01000001.1, read as the reverse complement.
AACCAGATTTACCTTAATAATACCGTTCAAGGACAAGGAGATAAGTTAATGAATGATATTTTATTAATAGAAGATGATGAAAATCTAGGGTTATCACTAGAAAAATATCTTAAGGGAGAACGTTACAGTGTTAAACTTTGCCCTACGATTAAAGATGCCAAAGAACAAAATTTAAAAGATTTTAAAATCGTCATTTTAGATTGGATGCTTCCTGATGGACAAGGTCTAGATTATTTAAAGGAAATACGACAAAAAGGAAATCACTTGCCAGTATTAATGTTAACTGCTCGAACTGAACTTATAGACAAGGTTATAGGTCTTGAGTCTGGAGCAAATGATTACTTAACTAAACCTTTTGAACCCAGAGAGCTAATCGCCCGAATAAGAGTTCAATTGAGAGAAAAAAATAATTTTAGTAGTGAGCTTAAAGATATTATCAATATTGGAGATATCTCGGTTAATAAAGGAAAAAGAGAAGTAACTTATCTTGGAAAGAAATTAGAACTGACAAAACTTGAGTATGAGTTATTGGTTTTGCTTGCAGAGACTCCAGGGAAACCTTTTACCCGAGAAGAATTATTAAATAAAATCTGGGGATATGAAACCTATCCTTCCACAAGAACTGTTGATACCCATATTTTACAGCTCAGACAAAAGACCTCTGATGAGTATTTTGAAACAATAAGAGGAATTGGCTATCGTTTCAAAGAGTTTTAATCTTTTCAAACCTTTTTCATTCACCTGACACAGTTGACATTCATTTATGGAATTCTATCAGTGAGAACTCATTGAAGGGGGAAGCCATGAGAAAAAGAAATAAATTTTGGGCCTTTACGATGGCCTTAGTACTTTCAGGCGGTGTTATGGATGATGAAATTCAAGCAACGATGGCCAAGGCGCTAGAGCGAAATCCTGAAATTTTTTCTAAATTAATGTTAGGGTATCCGGATAATTTTGTTCAAGTAACCCAAAATCTTTTGCAAGAAGACGATGAGGCCATCCTTTAAGGATGGCCAATTCCTCGTTATAATTAAAAGAAAAAGGAAGTGTTAAATGAATAAAGTGGAGATACCCAAAGGTGAGTTAACTACTCGGACTTTGGCCATGCCCGCAGACACTAATCCCAATGGGGATATCTTTGGTGGTTGGGTTTTGTCCCAAATGGATATTGCAGGGGGAGTTGTGGCCACCGATCTTTGCCGTGGAAGAGCGGCAACGGTCCATGTAAATGGGATGACGTTCCATTTACCAGTAAAAGTTGGAGATGCCCTAAGTTGTTTTGTCGATCTGATAAAAATTGGAAAGACATCCATGACCTTTAAAATCGAGGCCTGGGTTCATCGAGATTTTAAACATTTTAAGGTAACAGAAGGAACTTTTATTTATGTGGCCTTAAATGACCAAAGAAAACCAAGGCCTGTTAAATCGCCTTAGTTTCCTTAAAAAATTGTAAAAAGGCCTTGTAGAGATACCAAACATCATCAGTTCCGGCCATTTCTCTTATAGAGTGCATGGCAAATTGAGGAACTCCGATATCAATGGTTTTTACACCAATTAAAGTAGAGGTGATAGGCCCAATAGTTGAGCCACAACGCATATCCGATCTGACTACAAATTTTTGGTAGGGCACCTTGGCCTTGTCACATAGGTGAGCAAAAATAGCAGAGGTTTCACTATCGGTGGCATATCTTTGATTGGCATTAATTTTAATTACGGGGCCGTTATTGATTATAGGGCCATGAGAATCATCGTGTTTGTCACTATAATTGGGATGAATTCCATGAGCATTGTCTGCAGAGATCATAAATGATTTTGCCATCATTTTAGAGAAATCACTGCCATAAATACGTTCAAGAATATGTTTTAAAAATGGCCCTCCGGCACCAACATTTGATTCAGAACCCACTTCCTCATGGTCCGAACAAACTAAGAGGGCATTATATTTTTTGCTACTTCCAATAAGGCCCATGAGTCCGACATAGCAACTTAGTAAGTTGTCTAATCTAGCACTGGTTAAAAATTCTTCATTAAGCCCTATAAGAGATGGTTCTTGAGTGTCATAAAAAAGCATTTCATAATCTAAAATCTTTTTTATTCCTGCTGCTTTCTTTTGTTTTTTTAATTCTTTAAGGAGAAGATCTTTAAATGTTATTCCTTTCTTGAATTGTCCTATAAGCGGCGGAATATCTTTTTGTTTGTTAATCGTTCTGTTCTCATTAGCATTTTTATCTAGATGAATGGCCAGTGATGGAACGGTCGCCACAGGTCTTTGAAAATTTAAAAGTTTAGATTTTATTTTTCCCAGGTTATCTAAGTAGGAAACTTTCCCCGCAAGGGAGAGATCACGGTCAAACCAGGGGTTTAATAAAACTCCGCCATAGACTTCAACTCCAAGTTGACCATAGTTTTTAAATTCTTTGTCAGGATTTGGTTTTACTTTAAGACAAGGACTATCTGTATGCGCCCCAATCATTCTGAAACCATCAGTTGGATTATTGTAGGTAAAGGCCACAATAGAGCGATCATTTTTAATAACGTAGTATTTTTCACCTTTTTTTAGCTTCCAGTTTCCACTTTCTTCAAGAGATGTATATCCCTTAGCTCTAAGAATCTTTTCCATGTTGGAAACGGCGTGAAAGGGAGTAGGGGAGCTATAGATGAATTTTAAGAAGTCTTTAAGAAATGTTTTCTGGGTCATATTTTATCCTCACTATTATAATGCACTATCCAATGAAGTTAAAGAAGTAAAGCTTTTTTCCAAATTTTAAGTATTCTACACCAAAGGTTACTAAGGTAATTCCCAGGGAGAGTGAAATGAAGAGAAAACCTTTTGTAAGGTTCCATTTATAGTCTTTGCAACCACTATAAATTCCATAGGTCATCCCAGCGGAGAGGCCTACTGCATGGGCCAGATTGGCAATGTTTCCAATAATCCCAACGGTACAAAGCACGAACCAGATGGCCATTAAAATAACATCTGCTTTAGGCATTCCAAAGGCAGAATTGGGATTAAATGTTTTATTCATCCACACATAACCTAAAAGACCAAAGACCACTCCAGACATTCCTCCAAAGGAAGGACCGAGAGTTAAGTATTGTGCAAAGTTTGAAAGCAGACCAGTAACTAAAACGAAAATAAAAAATAAAACAGGACCTTTGCTATTTTCAAATAGTTTACCCAAGTCCTTAAGCCAAAGCATATTAAAAATTATGTGCAAAAAACTAAAGTGCAGGAATATTGGAGTCCATAGACGCCAATATTGTCCTTGAGATATTTCCTTCATGAATGCCATCTTATCATTAGAAAAATAGAGGTCATTTAAATAAGTTTTGCCCCCAGGAATGAGCGAGAGAATGAAAATAAATACTGATATTATGATGAAAGTTAGAGTGAGTCTTCCCATGGGTAAGGTTTGTACTTTTTCCCACATGGGGTCAATTTCTATAGGCTTTGGGATTCCGAGTGTCGATCTATAATAATCCATGGCCAAAGGAACATCTTTTTCTTCCAATACGAGTAATAGATAATTATCCTTATCAGGATTAAATATTACTCTATTGGTAACACCCTTTTTAGTTAGGTGGTTTCCTAAGTTTAACGCCAATTTTTTATCTTTTATTTCCCCAATAGCAAACATTTAGTTAAGATATCTCTTAAGAGTTAGTTTATAAAGGGGTGAAGTAATGAAATTGAAGGAAAAAGTCCTTTTTGGCACGATTATCATCGTAATCAGTGGTGTGATTAATTATTCCTTATTTTGTTTTTTGAGTAAAAAAAGAGGCATGGCGGAAAAGAAGGATCTTAGTTCGTTGGTCAATGCTACAGACGCTATTTTTACTGCTTTATATTATTTAGAAAAAGGAACTGGCCCTTCTATTTTAGACCCTGATTTGCGAGTCAGACTAGATGATCAATTAGAAATAGCAAGAGAAAGTTTAAAAGATATAGGACTTCGAAAAATGAGGATGAAAAACGCGGACAAGAAATAGTTATTTCGTGTCCGTTACTATCTCAGGACCTTCTACGGTTATTTCATCTTCAAATTTAGGGGCCCCAAGAAATATAGAAAACACTGCGATTGCTATAATTAGATTTTTTACTACTGAAGGCATTGAATCTTCCATTAAAATAGTTTGAGAATATAGATAAAGTGAAAATGCTCTAATTGATATGATGAAAATTAGTTAATCTTGTGCTTTACCAGTCATGGGAACAAAACGGACAGGCAAGAGTTTACTTCTATTTGTTTTCCCTTTGGCATCTTTGGTAATTTTGATGATTTGTTGATGGCCAACACCGACTGGGGCAATTAGTAAGCCATTTAGGGCCAATTGATCAATCAAGAGTTGGGGGATATGCGGTGGAGCAGCAGTCAAAATGATACGGTCAAAAGGTGCATACTTAGGCCATCCATTATAACCATCACCACAATAAACCTTAATATTTTTATAGTTTAATTTTTTTAGCAACTTCCGAGACCTTATGCATAGTCCCGTAACAATTTCAATGGTGAAAACTTCTTTAACTAATTCCCCAAGAACTGCGGCCTGATAACCTGAACCAGTTCCAATTTCTAAAACTCGGTGGTTTTTATTAACCTTTAATTGATTGGTCATATAGGCCACGATAAATGGCTGCGAAATAGTTTGCCCTAAACCAATAGGTAAAGGTCTATTTGAGTAAGACTTGGATTTTAAGTGACTGGGAACGAATAAATGCCGAGGTATTTTATTCATTACTTTTATAAGACTTTTATTTTTGACGCCATAGTCTTTAATAACCTCAATCATTTGCTGTCGTTGTATCTCCATTTCAGCAAAGGCCACAAATGGAAAAAGAAAAAGGATTAGGATTTTCATCAATCTACGATATAGAGTTGAGGGCCATCTTTTTTAGTGTTAGGAGTTGATTTTGAAATTTTTCGTGAGTGGTACATTATATTTTTTAAAATATCTACGTATTCATCTCTGGTTAGAAAAATATTTTTGAAATAATATTGATTTTCCTTGCCTGAAGAATTCATTAGATCTAGGTAGCTTTTGGCCTTTGCTTCAAATTCATCAATAGAATCAGTCAGGAAATGCCACCGATAATCATCTGCAATTACAAAACATCTTATTTTCTTTTCCTGATGGGCTGTACTCACAAATATCAACCTTGATTTTAAAAAGCTACTTAACTTAATTGTAACAAGATTCTTACTTAAATTCCAAGCAGGAAAGATGATAAAAAAAAAATAATTGATCAGAAGTTTTCGGCCAATCTTAGTCCACTAAATTGCCATCTTTTTTCCGGATGATAAAAATTTCGATAAGAGGCCCTGATATGATTTTTAGGTGTTCCAAAAGACCCACCTTTTAAAACTTTTTGACCACACATGAATTTCCCATTGTATTCCCCAAAGGGGCCTTTTTCTCTTTGGTATTTTGGGTATGGAAGATAGCTACTTGAGGTCCATTCCCATAAATTTTCTGCGTGATTATACATATTAGTTGAGCACTCCCATTCAAATTCGGTGGGAAGCCTTTTGCCTGACCAAAGTGCAAATGCATCGGCCTCGTAAAAGCTTATATGCGTCACAGGTTTTTTAAGATTTAATTTTTCCCAACCTTTGAAGGTGAATTCATACCACTCATCATCAATTTTTTTCCAGTAGAGAGGTGCCTGCCAAATGTTTACAACTTTACATTCCCATCCATCACTTAACCAAAAAGTAGGATTGTCATACCCTCCATCATTAATAAAACTTAAATACTCGCCGTTGGTAACAGGTCTATTAGCGAGTTTAAAAGGGCCAACAAAAACTGTGTGTCTAGGTTTTTCATTGTCATAGGAGAAAGCATTCTCATTGGCCCCTACTTCAATGAGGCCTCCTGCAATAGGAATATATTCTAAAACAACATTTGGTAATTCATTTAGTAGGTCAGTGTCAGAATAGGCAATTTCAATAGAGTTGCTAGCAAAAATATATTTAATATCCATTAAAAGAAGTTCTTGGTGTTGTTTTTCATGCTCTAGGCCAACAGTTAGAATCTTATCTACTTGTGGATCATTATTTGTGTTTAAAAATTCGATCATATATTCGTCAATTTGATGACGAAAATCTATGATTTGCCTCACCGTAGGTCTTGAAAGAATACCTCTGTCTGCTTGCACCCAATGAGGGCCAACACTTTTATAATAAGAATTAAAAATTTCCTGGAATTTTATAGAATAAAATTTATAATTTTTTTTAAATTCTTTTAAAATAAAAGTTTCAAAAAACCAGGTTGTATGACCTAGGTGCCATTTGGGAGGACTTACATCTTTTATTGGTTGTACAGTAAAATCCTCAATTTCTAGAGGCTGAACTATCTCTTCCGTTCTTTTTCTAACATTCAAATAATTGTGGATCATGTGTCTTAGTTATCTTAATCATAACTATTTGTCTTTTTTTTTATTTTGCTGTGCGCTTGTATTGACCTGTTAATTTTTTGCATTAAACTTTAAAAATCTTTAAATAAAAGGACTTATGGTGAATATCGCGTCCAGTATACAACTGGAGCTTCTTGATGGGCCTCTTATTTCTTCCTCTAGCCTGGTAGAAAAAAAGAGGAAAAAAAAAGTAGACCTTCCACCATTAGGAATTTGCTCAAAAAAATCATTTTCTAATTTTTTAGAAGGTCCAAGTAATCAGTGTGCAGTAAAAATTGCCAAAAGAATAATTGAAAGACCGGGAGAGGAATTCCCTTTAGTTTTTTTTATGGGAAAGGCAGGCCTTGGAAAAACTCACCTTCTTCATGCGATTTATAAAGAACTACTAGGACGGAAAGGTCTTTATCTAGGAACTGCCAAGGCCTTCTTAGATTATTTTCAAATAAAATGTAAAAATCATGGCTTTGCAAAATTTTTAAGCGACTTTGTAGCAAATGTAGATGTCTTATTATTAGATGATATTGAAGATGCTTTCCTCTCTAAGGATTTTCAAAACGATTTTTGTCATATTTACAATCATTTTAATTTTGAAGGTAAACAAATAATTCTCTCAGGCCACTTTTCACCTGAAGATATATCAGGTGTTTTTCCAAAGTTTCACTCCCGTTTAAATGGTGGTTTGATCCAAGAACTTGGTGCCATGGATGAAGAGCTTGCTTTAAAATATATTAAACAAAAGGCCTGCGAAGAAAACATACCATTAGAAGAAAAATCGCTACAATTTATTTTAAAGAATTCAAATCATGATGGTCGGTCATTGAGATCGGCCCTGTTAAAATTAAAGGCCTCACAAATTACCCAGGCCCCGCAAGTTAAAAAATCATTTCCCCATGAAGTGGTGGACAGTGTTGGTGCAAAATTTAAAATCGTTTCTCAAAATATTTATTCTAATTCCCGGAAAAAAAGATTTATTCAAGCACGGCATGTATCCATGTATTTAATGAGTAAAGGATTAGGCTTTAGCTTCTTTAAAATAGGTCAAATGTTTAAAAGAGACCACACTTCGATTTTATATGCTGTTGCTAAGATTGAGGCGAAAATTAAAGTGGATGCTGTTTTTGGGGAAGAGATCAGTAGTGCCTGTAAGCGAGTTAAGAATAAAAAACTTCCTTTTACTTTTTTATAAAAAGTTTTTCATAAGGCCTTCCCAATCAGAGGAGGCCAGATTCTTGGTGGTTTTAGCATATTTCTCGATTGCTTCGATAAATCTATGTGGCCACCTTCTTCTAATTATATTTTGGACGAAGACTGGAATATATCCCCCCATATTTCCGAGGAATTCAAATACAATTTTAGTTTTTTCTTTAGTTATAGGGTAGAGTTTCACATCAATCATATCAACATCTGCTCTGACATGATCTTTTTCAAAGAATTTTTTATCATTAACTGAATGGGCGGTTATATGAATAAAGTCCCCTCCAAGTACAACTTGTCCCTTTAATAAAAACTGTCGGTCATTAAAAGGCCAAGGGACGTCATAGTATTCGCTAAATAAGAACTGACTTATTCCTAATTTTTTATGGATCGTTACACTTTTAAGTTTAGGTGCCCACTGACTTTTATTTTTATAATCAACTAAAATATAGAGAAGTTTTCGAAGAGACAGATTGATAACCTTTTCCGCACGGAAGGGAAGCATACCACCTTTAGGAGGATTTTTTAATTCATATAGGGAAATGCCTCGATCTTTTGAGACTAAATTCCATTTATCACTAGATAATAGCAATGGAGCATTTAGAATAAATATAAGCAAAATTAGTTTTTTAAGCATAAATTTATGAACCAATTATTTTTGCTAAACATTTTTTAATCGGATTTGATAGGGTGTGTCCTTCTCCTTCGATTATATGGAACTCCCCTTTTATACCTTTATTTCTTAGAATATTAAAAGACTTATGTGCCTTGACAGGGTCTACAAGGTTATCAGCAGCTCCATGAATAGCGTCTAACCTAAAGTTAATCTCACTGTTCATCATGTCGTAGCGAAACCGACAGTTTATTCCTATTACATGAGTAGTATTTGAAAGTTTTTGTCCAACAAAGGGGGCAAGGTAGCCACCTTGTGAATACCCAATAATAGTTAGGGGCAGTTGGTCGAGATCCTGCGTCTTAATAAATTTTTGTAGCAATGTGGCAGGGAGGTCATAATCGATAAAAAACTGTTCTCTTATTGGGTCAAAGAAATACCATGCGTAGGACATTTTAAATCCTTCATCAGTCTTTTTTGGCATGGGAAAGGGGCCATTGGGGCAGATAATTTTAACATCACTAGGTAGAACTGAACTAAGTTTTCTAAAAATAGTTTCGGCCTTCTCACCATATCCATGAAGAAGGAGGATAGTTTCCTTGGCATCATCAGGCCCATATTCAGTAAAGTCCACCAGGTGGTAACTATCTATTTTAGTTCTTTTCTCTTTCATAGCTGTATTTATATCATTTAAGTGCAAGATTTTAAAATTTAAGAATGGGTCTGGTGATAGACATATTTTTGTGTGCACAAGACATTACAGGCAGCTTTAGAGATAATGCGATCGTAAAATGATCCAAATAATTGTTCATATACATTATTGGTCTTAAAATCCCCTAATACCAATAAATCAAAATCGGCAGTTGCTGAAAGAATTGTTTCTAATTTATTTTTACCCCGGATGATTTTAATGTCAGTGGGGGATTTACAAAAATCTTTACATTTAGAAAGAATAAATTTTTCTGATTCAACAATATTGTCTTGTTCATTTGAGTGGATATATCTAACCAAAGTGATATGGGCATTATTTACAGCAGCTATTTGATCTGCCAAGTTGATGATAACTTCTTCCGTACCATAATCATGAATTAAAACCATAATTTTACGGATATATCTTACCCCACAGTCTCTAAAGACAACTAAATTACAAGAGAGATGATCTCTAAGCCATATTACGGGGTTGTTTAAGGTAAAAGCGTTACCTGTTTTGCCTTCCCACTCAATAAATAACCAGTGACAATCAAGTCTTCGACTAAGTTCATGAATGGTTTTTAAAATATCGTGAGAGACAATCACATCAAATTTAATAGGTATCTTTTTTTGCTCTTCCATGGCCAGAACTCTTCTTCTAAGAGACTTGACGGTAGAAAATTCATCTCTGAGATCATTAACTCCAGTCTGTTCAGGAATTTCAATTAAAAAAGCAACTTCTAGTTTTTGTCCCCCAGTAAGAGATGCGGCCATTTCTATTAAGGTTTCAGGAGATATCTCTTTACCAATTAATGAGACACAAATGTCCATTTTAGAAGACAGGTCAATTGGTGCGATGTTTGAGTCAGTCATAAAACTAACCTTGGACTGTTCTATCAAATCTTTTCTTTTTCCCCTTATCCCAATAACTCCTTTGCGAGTAACCCTTTTATTTCCATACATAAAAAATATGATGATTCCGGGAATTGCAATGGAAAGAATTGCGGCCAAAGAAATCCACCCTAAGGAAATCAAAAGAATTAGGCAGGCAATAATTCCAAAAACTTGCATCAAAGGATAAAAAGGAGAGATAAAAACAGGTTTGTACCACTGGACTCTAGTTTCTCTAAGGACAATGACACAAATGTTTTCCAGCATAAAAGTAAAAATTAAAAAAGCACTGGCGAGTTTTGCAATATTGGTTATATTAAAAAATAAAACAGCTAATCCAACAAATATACCCGACAACAGTATACTTCTTGATGGGGTTAAGAATTTCTTATTAAGTCTTCCAAGCATTGAGGGGAGAAGGTTATCTCGGGCCATCGCAAAAGGAAATCTAGAGGCAGCGAGAATACCGGCATTGGCCATCGAGCCCATGGTTAGAACCCCTAATAAGGCAAAAATAATTCCTAAAGGTTTTCCCTGAACTGTTTGGGCCAGTGTTGTAAGAGATCTTAAGTCTCCAGATAATTCATTAGCGGGTAGACTTCCTGCCAAGATAAAATTAACTACACAATAAATCACGGTAACAATAGAAAATGAAATTAAAATTCCTAAGGGAAGATTTTTTTCAGGATGATGAACTTCCTCGGCCAGGGCCGCTGCATTTGTAACTCCTGCATAGGATACAAAAACTAAGGCGGTAGTTGAAAACAATCCTTCCATGCCGTTGGTCATGAAAGGTTCAAAATATTCTGTTTTAAAAACAAATGAGGCCTTAATGGATAAATAAATTAGACCAGCAATAGTTAGGGTTACAAAAGCAATTAAGGCCTTGCTAACTTTTCCAACCCCTACATAATTTAGAATCAAGATTACAGCGAGAAGGGCAATTGCCACCACTTTGATATCAATATTAGTTAGCACAGATAAATAGGCACCAAAACCGACAAGAGCAAAAGAGGATTTCAAAAGTAGGGTACATAAAAGGCCAAGGCCTGAGATCGTTCCGGCGAGAGGGCCAAAAGTTCTTTCAAGATAAATGTAGGTGCCTCCTGAGGCAGGCATCGCCGTGGCCAGTTCGGCCTTAGATAGAACTGCCGGTAAAATAAAAATAGCGGCCAGTAGATAACAAACCCAGGCGGAAGGGCCGGTTTGTTCATAGGCGATACCAGGAAGAACAAAAATTCCACTTCCAAGCATTGCACTCAAACTAATAGCAATAACAGAGGGGAGTCCTAAAGTTCTTACGAGTTCGCGCATAATTCTCCAAAGTAAATACTACCTTAGAGAAATCTTTTTGCAAATTATGTTAAAGGGATGGCCAAGAGGCCGCATAAGGCCCAAAGAATGATACCGGAAAACACCGGCAAAAGAAAGTTGTCATCAATTCTAATAGGCAATCTTTCAAATCCAGTAACTAGAAGAGAGGAGAGAAGACATAATAAAAATAATTTTCCAAAACCTAAAGAGGGAACAGCAATTAAAAAGGTTAGAAAAGTAACTATAAAACAAGAAACTAAAAAGGCCATGGAACCTTCAAAAGTTTTTCCCGCTTTGTTTTTCTTTCCTTTGAGTTTTATGCCAACAATTGCCGCAAGAGGATCAGAAACTGCTAAAACAAAAATTGAAGCGATAGCAACGGTCTTAGGATAAGTAATAATAGCTAAAAGTATCCCCATAACAAAAGGAAGTAGGGCGGATTCTCTAAGATGCTCTTCAGCACGCAAAAAAGGCCCTGCTATTTTATTAAATTGTTCGTTGTATTCAGGATATTTCGATCTGGCATGTTCAAAGATAAAAAAGATACAAGCTGAAAAACCTAAGAGGTGGACTGCGGTGGAATGATTAAAAAAGCTTGAGTATAAGACAGCAATTGCGCATCCTCCAAGGAAATGAAAAAGCCTTCTAGGAATTTGCAGGTCATCCTTAGTGTAGTGCGGAGTTTTTTTCTTTTTAAGGTCCTCTTTCTCTTTGGGAACCTCTTTCTCTTTGGGAACCTCTTTCTTTTGAACCTTTGTAGGTTCGGCCTTTATTTGCACGACTTTTTCTTTGATTTTGTCAGAGACGACTTTATTGGTTTGCATTTTTTCTATTTTGGCAGTTTTTTCACCCATATGCTATATTCGGATTTAATTTAGGGTTAATTAAGCATTATTTGCTGTAAATAAAACTTGTGGGAGCAGTCAATTATGTGTTTTTCGGTAGAAATACTTGGGGGTGACAAATAATTTTCTGCAAAAAAATATTTGAAGAACTAAATAAAAATAATGATTGGAGTTGCTAGGAGATCAAGAGGCAGTTAAATATTCTTTTTCTCTGTATTTGTTGGGAATATTTACATATAACGCAATCAGCCTTAGACCATTGCTACCATTTATTGCTATAGGATTCTGTATGAAAAATAACTTTCTTGGCGCCTTGATAGAAGAATCCATGCAATACGGATTGATTGAAGAAATCGAAAAGCTTGTTCAACATAACAATAGTCTTTCCTATCTTCCGGTTCAGCCTTTATATATGGCATTTAAAACCATGATTCCTGAAAAGGTCGGACTATATCTTGAAAAATTAGATGCTGATCAAAGACAGGCGTTCTTAGATATCGACTTATGGGATAAGGATGGATTGGACCTTGAATCTTTTAGCTTTTGGATTCAGTCTTATAGAAATTGCCCTAATGAAAAAATTAAAAATGAATTCTTACAAGGCCCTGAATTTGGCCTTTATTTAAAGTCTAAACTTAATATTTGGACCTTTGATCTTGAAGAGCCACTTTACCCGGATCATGATAATTATTTTTTAACAGAAGATAACCTTCTTTTGTTTGAATTTCATGAAGATTTTGAACAGATTGAAGAGGTACATGAGTTAGTTAAGGATCTATATTCTGCTTTAGGTGTGGAAAATGCCTATACTCATTTATTTAAATATGTTGCCACATCTTTTAGTCATCTGGTTGAAGAAGAATATCATTGGAAAAAAAATCGCATGAGAGACCTGGGGTTTGTCGATTACTTTGATGCTTTATCAATAGATTCCGATATTCCAATTATTGATAACTTTATAGATAAGAAAACAGCGCATACTGGTAATATTGATATTTTAGGGAAAGCTCAGGTATTGCCTAAGAACTCTATTATTCCCTTTAGAGAAAAAAATGATGCCCTTTTAGATGAGTTGTCTAAAGTTGAAGATGATAAACGTAGGGAATTTTTAAGATTTAATTTTATCAGACTTATAAATGCGACCCATACTTTGAATAACTCCTTAAAAAGTGGTTCTGTCTCAATGGCCAGAACAGGAAAGAAAACCAGGGCATTGATAGATCTTGGCTTTGATTATTTAAAAATAAACAGAAGTTCGGAAAATATTTTTGATCGATTTGAATTTGAAGATTTATATAAAATTGGGAATAGTTTAATTAAAGATGTGCAGGGAAAAATAAAAGCGTCCTTAAAAAAAAATAATATGGAAGAGACAGAAGGATTTTTTGGCGCTTTTTGGAGTTCCTTCCTCGATCAATCATTTTCTCAGACGATTAAATTTGAAGAAAAAGATGTAGCAACAGTCGAATCATATAATCACTGGCAGGAGAGATCTGATTTGTTTTGTCAGCTCCTTCCTTTTATGGAGAAGTTCTTTTCTGTCTACGAAAAGTTAAATAAATCGGGCACTCTTCAAGATGCTTACTATTTGAATTACAACCCAGATGATATGGACTTTGAGTCGTTGCTGATTAGTTGTTTTGCTAATTTTAAACTTGGCCATTTCTCTGGAGATGTAAATAGACTTGGAATCACAATAGATGAGGCCAGAAAGTTTTTAGGGGATATTTTAAATTCTTCCAACAAATTAGTAGTCGATAAAGAGGGATTCTCTGATTTTGCCAAGTCTTTCGCCCTTAATCAAATAGATGGATTTATTCCTTATTTTACAGGTTGTTTGAAAAGAGATTTTGAGGGTTTAGACTTTAAAACTTTAACGGATGAAGAATTTAAGCATATCGGTGGATTAATTATTCTAAATTCTCAATGATTTTTTTAAGCATCTTAAAGTTTTGTAAGAAGATTTCTTACTAACTCTTTGACAGCGGTATAATGTTTTGTGGGCATAGCTTTTACAAAACTCACTTTTTAAAAACTGAGGTTTTTTTCTGTTTTTCATACAAAAGAAAATCATATTTTGTTCGATTGCTACTTGATAATTATTTCCTGCAAAGACAGGCGACATTTGAAGCAAAAGAAAAATAAAAATTAAGTGAATCATTAAAAATCCTTTAGCTTATTTACGATCTCTGGATGGTCAATGAAAGGGTTTCTATTTCCCTGGTATTTTTCCACCAAATCATTCTTTACTCTTTCAAAATCATCCACAGGGTCTAAAAGGTGCCAATTTCTTAAATGGGCCTCTTCTAGATTAGTTATAGGAATATTATACCTAATGGAGAAGTAAAATAAGGCCCTGGCCAAATCTCCCTTAATATTTTCTGGTGGTGTGAAAACTGACTTTCCCTGATTTGAGAGAGGACAGTTTGGAATATAATTTTTTACTTGTTTTACTTCTCCAAAGTGTAAATCTCCACGATAACTGTTGGCCTGATTAGCAGTGGGGAAGAGGTGGAAAAGGTCTGTTTTTTGCGTAGAGTAAGAGGACTTTTTGGAAAATCTAGCTTTAGGCCAGGCATGCTCAGTATTTAGTTTGGTGTGATCAGGGATTTTAAAAGGGCCTACACCGTCTTTTTTCGTAAAGTGTATTTGGCAATAGATATCTTGGATATAGCTGCCTTGAGAGGTCTTTTGTAAATAGATCTTTCCAAAGAGCACCCTCCTCGCGGCCTTATATCCTAATGGCCTGTGTCCTTTGAGCGCCTTGATAGTTAGTGCCTGCCTAATATTAACAGCATGAGTCATGGCGCTATGCGACACAATGATAAGCACTATGAAAATATGGTAGAGATTCATTAATCCTCTTTACCCGGAATTATGCGCTATGTTAAGCTGCACAAGGCCATTTGAAATAATGTCTCTCTATTTTGATTTAAAGGATGAAATACAATGAAAAAAAGAAAACTAAAAATAGCCTATGTTATTGATACTTACGATGGAATTAAGACCGGTGGCGTCTATTCTGCTCATCGTTTTATTGATGCTCTTAAAAAAGATCATGAGATTACTATTGTGACTACGGGGGATCCTAGGTCCGGTAGAGTAGTTTTACCAGGTTTCTATGTCCCATTTTTTAAAAAATTAATGCAGAAGATGGGTTATATTTTTGCATATCCTAGAACTAAGGTACTAAGAGAGCTCTTTGAACAAGTTGATCTTGTTCATGTTCAACTTCCTTGGTGGCTAGGTATAAGCTCCGTGAAATTGGCAAAAAAAATGGGAGTTCCAGTAGTAACTGGATTTCACATGCAGCCGGAAAATATTTTACGTAATATTAGAGTCAGATCTAAATTCCTTTCTAGAGGAATTTATAAATTATTTATTTCAAAATTTTTCAATAAATCAGATGGGGTTATTTGCCCGTCTAAATTTGCTGAGAATGAATTGAAAAAATTTAATTTAAATAAAAAATCGGTAGTGATCTCAAATGGTTTAAAAGATGATTTTAGGCCTGTTGATTATGAAAAAGATGCCAAATATAAGGACAAGTTTGTCATTTTAGCGGTGGGAAGACTTGCTAGAGAAAAAAGACTTCATGTTTTAATAAATGCTATTGCTAGCTCTAAATACAAAGATAAGATTCAAATGGTGGCGACAGGAAATGGGCCACTTAAAGAAAAACTTATTGAGATGGGATCTAAACTGCCTAATCCGGCAGAGTTCTTATTTGTTAGTAACGAAGATCTCATAAAGCTATACAATACTGCAGATTTATTTGTTCACACTTCAGAAGTGGAGCTAGAAGGAATGGCAGTACTAGAAGCGATTGGTTGTGGGCTTCCGGCCTTAATTTCAATTAATGAAACTAGTGCATCTGGACAGTTCGCTCTATCAGAAGAGTTCTCTTTTAACGATTGTGACCATCTTGAGCTTGCTAGAAAGATTGATTACTTGATTGAAAATCCTGAGGTTCTAAAAGATGCAAAGCCTAAATATATTGATATCGCCAGTGGATATAAAATGGATGAATCAATAGAGCAGACAGAGACTTTTTATTATCAAATCATTGATGGTAAAGGAAGTAATTTAAGACCAGCTTCTCAAACATATAATACCTTAGAGCATATTTAAAAATAAAAGATACTGAAGAGATCATGAAAATTATTTAATGATCTCTTTGAGCTTGGGGCAGTTCAAATGCAGGTGCCTCATCTAATTATCTTTCTGATAATTTGGATCGAGAAAACAAAAAACCCCTATAATGCGTATGCCGGCCGTTGAAAAATAAGTTTAGAAGACATGACACGGCGCCTAATGAAATCACCTTTTTGACTTAATGCACAGTCTGTAAGAAAACTCTTCTTCGTTACAATGTGTAAGTAATTGTCAATTTAAAAAATACAAATTTTGAACTGCTACATTAGTATCAACTAACCTTTTTATTATAGAAGGTGGTATAGGACTAAATTATGAAATTAAAAATACTAATATCTTTTATATTATTAGCTATAACTCTTCCCGGGATTTCTCTCGCAAAAAAGATACAGAAATTTAATGGCCCCTATTGGCATGACTTTGATTTTGTTAATAAAAGAGGGAAATCCATTGTGTACTTGCCAGAAGACTATAATCCAAAAAAGAAATATCCTTTAGTAATTTCTTTGCATGGCTTTGGTGGCAGCGCAAATATGCAAAACACTCTTTTTGATTTGAGACCTTTTACTACTAAGATGCAGTTTATTTTAATTAATCCTGATGGGTTGAAAGGAGCAGGAGGACTTAGATTTTGGAATGCTACTGATTTTTGCTGCAATTACAGTAAGCAAGAGGTGGATGATGTTGAATATATAAGTGACGTCATTGAAGGGATGAGTGATGAGTATTCAATAGACCTAAAAAGAGTCCACCTTTTTGGTCACTCTAATGGTGGCTTTATGAGTTATCGAATGGCCTGTGATATGCCACATAAGATTGCTAGCTTGGTCTCCTTTGCTGGTGTGAATTGGAATGATTTTTCTAAGTGCAAGGGAGTCGAACCTATTCCCGTTTTACATATACATGGAACTAAAGACTTTCTTATTAAATATCCAGGAAGTGGGAAATTTCCTAGTGCTGAGAAAACAGCTGAGCAGTGGGCGGCCCATAATAATTGCTCTGAAGAAAAAATTACCACTCAAACGTTCAATGATTTAAAACCTCTAAATATGAAAGTTCCTTTTTTAACCACCACCGAAAAAGTTTGGACCGATTGTGATAAAGGGGCCACGGTTAAGCTTTGGTCTGTCAAAGATGGTGATCACCTAATGACTTTCAATAAGAAATATTTAAATCGCTTGCTTGGGTATTTACTTAAGTTCAAAAAGAATTAAATAAGCATTCTTTGTTTCCTGCCGATAAAAAGGCCATGGAACAACTAAAAACTAATTCAAAAAACATTGGCGATCGAACTCGTCAGGCCATCGTCAAAATATACTATAACCGTCTATCCTTTCTCAAAAAAGGGTTAAGTTATTCTAATATAGGGGACTACAAAACCGCTCTTAAAAATTACCATGAATATCTACATATCCTGGCGGCCTATCATGATATTGATGAAAAGGAGTTAATGCCAAGTATCTTAAGAGAGGAAGAGTTATCGGAGGTGTTTCTTCTTAGTCAAGTTTACTGGTACATGGTTAAAATTTATGATCGAAATCCAAAAACGTATGATGAGTTTAAAAAATACTTGGATAAGTTTATTCTGTTTTCCAACGGACAAAAATTTCAATATGTAAATTCTGAAGTTTTAAGAAGGTATGTTACCAACGGAAAAACAAATAATACCAAAGATTTCACTGATGCCTATAAAATTATAAAGTCTAAAAAAGGGAATTGTTTTATTGCCACTTATCTCTATGGAGAAGATCACCCGGTTACTGAGAACTTGCGTGGTCTTCGAGGTTTTCTTGAAAGGAGCACTATCGGCAAACAAATGGTTCGTGCCTATTATCGCAGTTCACCTATTTTACTTGTTCAAGTTTTTAAAAATCCTAGACTCGGCCCAATACTTACCAATATGATTCGACCTTTTATCTATTTAATTCATTTTTTTTGGAAGCTTAAAAGATAGTGATTTCTTGCGGTTGCCTCTAAAATGTTATAATAATTATTGAAAAATTTAGGAGCAAATTATGGAAATTTCCAGCAGAGTAGATACTTTGGTCAATGAATTCAAAGAGATAGATTCCTGGGAAGATAAATATAAGCATATTATTCAAAAAGGGAAGGCCCTCGATAATTTAGGTGATTCCTATAAGGAAGATAAATTTCTGGTAAAGGGATGTCAGTCAAAAGTCTGGTTTCACGCTGAGATGAAAGATGGTGTTGTCTACTTTCAAGGAGATAGTGATGCCGCTATTGTGAGAGGAGTGGTGGCGCTACTCCTTTATGTCTATTCAGGCTCTTCTCCAGATGAAATTCTCGCTACCAGGCCCACTTTTTTAGAAGATATCGGACTTCGTGAACACCTCTCTATGAGCCGTTCTAACGGCCTTTCGGCCATGCTCAAGCAAATTTCACTATATGCTATTGCCTTTAAGACCCAAATGTAGAAATATCCCTTTCATGAAAATAAGACCTCGAAGAAACCGTAAAAATGAAGCGATCAGATCTCTTGTCAGGGAGAATATCGTAACTGCAAATGATCTCATCGCCCCTCTTTTTGTCCTTGGAGGCACAGGCATAAAAGATCCTATTAGTTCCATGCCAGGACAGTTTAGATTTAGTGTGGATATTCTAGTGAAAGAGGTTAAAGAACTCCACAATTTAGGGATAAAGTGTATTTCACTTTTTCCTGCTATTGATGAAGTGCTTAAAGATTCTTGGGCAAAAGAATCTACCAACCCTAATGGACTTTATCCGCAGGCAATTAAGGCGATTAAAGATGCCTGTCCAGACATGATGGTAATGACCGATGTGGCGATGGACCCTTATTCAAGTGATGGACATGATGGTTTTGTTGACCCCAAGACAGGAGAGATCGTTAATGATCAGACTCTTGAGATTTTAGCAAGTATGGCGATTACTCAGGCCCAAGCAGGATCAGATATTATAGGCCCATCGGATATGATGGATGGCCGTGTTGGTTTTATAAGATCGGCCCTAGATCAGGAGAGTTTTCAAGGGGTCTCCATCATGAGTTATTCCTCTAAATATGCCTCCAGTTTTTATGGGCCCTTTAGAGATGCACTTGATTCAGCTCCTAAAAGTGGAGATAAAAAAACCTATCAAATGGACTTTTCTAATTCTCGTGAGGCCATTAGAGAGGCACTCCTAGATGAAAAAGAGGGGGCCGATATTTTAATGGTTAAACCAGGCCTTCCCTATTTAGATATAATCGCAAAGCTTAGAGAAGCTAGCAATCTACCCATAGCTGCTTACAACGTGAGTGGAGAGTATGCCATGATTAAAGCGGCCGCTGAAAAGGGCTGGCTTGACTCAGAAAAATGTATGGTGGAAATGCTAACGAGTTTTAAAAGAGCAGGCTGTGATATGGTGTTAACTTATTTTGCCAAGGAAATGGCACTTTTAAGCCGCTAGATCTTCATCTTCATTATTCTCATTCTCTTTTTTTTTTACTGGAATGGGGGCCTTTTTAGGTTTTTCACTAGCAATCGCAAGGCCAATGGCCCCAAGAACTAAAACTCCGGCCACTAATATCCCAAAATCCATGATTTAACCCCTTTTTGCTTTTACTTCTTTTCGAAATATTCCGTTAAATAATTAGAGAGTATTAGTTAAATAATAATAATTTAGAGGATTAATATGCCTAACTCGCACTATTTAAGTTCCAAGCAAAAGGCCTTCCAAATAAATTTGGATGATACTATCTATGGTACTTTTGCTGAGATTGGTGCCGGCCAAGAAGTTGCACGAAACTTCTTTCAGGCGGGAGGAGCGGCAGGAACAGTTGCTAAATCTATGTCTGCCTACGATATGGTAGTGAGCGATGCCATTTATGGAAAGGATGATAGTGGCAGATATGTAAGTGAATCCCGCATGCAAAAAATGTTGGATAAGGAATATAAAATTCTCGTTGAAAGGCTTAAAGAGGTGAGATCTTCTGAGACCCGCTTTTTTGTCCTAGCAAATACAGTCGCTGCAAAAAGTTTTAAAGGAAGTCGAGATTGTCATGGCTGGGTGGGAGTGAAATTTCAGGGACGTCCTGGTGAAAAACCTAGTAATGCCATTATCCATATTAGAATGAAGGATCGAGAAAACCAGCAACAACAGCAGGCCCTAGGCTCGATTGGTGTAAATCTCATTTATGGTTGTTTTTATCATCTCAAAAACCCTATCGAATTTGTAAAATCTTTGATGGAAAATCTCTCGAGAGAAAGAGTGGAAATTGATATGATCAGGGTAAACGGTCCGGCCTTTCAAGGAGTTGATTCTCGGATTTTAAGTCTTGAGCTGGTTAAAAACGGTTATACTGATGTCGCCTATTTTGATGAGCAAGGACGTGTCGGGCAGGCCTCGGAAGTTATGTATAAAAAAAATATCGCTATCGCACGGGGAAGTTATAGGCCTCCCACTAACCTTAATATGGATATGTTAAAGTCAGGACTTGCGGCCTTTGAAAAAGATTTAGGCGATAATAAAAACACCCTTCTACTTCCTGAGATATCCATGTCAAAACTCTTAGAAAGAGGGAGAGTCGACAATGAAGATTTTCTAGCGCGGGTAGATATTTTGGCCAAACTTGGCCAAAAGGTGTTGATCTCTAATCATGAAAATTTCCATTCCCTAAATAAGTACCTAACAGGTAAAACCAATGGTAAAATAGCTTTTATCCTTGGCGTCTATAACTTGGAGTACATTCTCAACGAGGAAGGACAGGAAAACGACAAATATGGTCTTCTTGGCCGCTTGGGTCGACTTTTGGGGAATAGGACCAAGTTATATGTCTATCCGGCCACAGAACTGGATCAGGGCCCAGCACTGGCCAATGAACTGGTCACTTCAGATCACATAAATATTGATGGAAATATGAAAATTTTGTTGCAATTTCTGCAAAAAAATCATCATCTAGAAGATATAAAAGATTTTGACATCAAAGTGACCGCTATTTGGTCACGAAAGGTGCTCAAAATGATCCAAGAGGGTGACCTCGAATTTGAAAAGATGGTGCCAGATGTTGTTAGCAAAATTGTTAAAGAAAAGAAGCTTTTTGATTTTAAAAAGTAGCCTGATTTTTACCCTACTATTTTCTATGAATGCCTACCCGTGGGGAAAGAATGGTCACCGAATCGTCGGAGAGTTGGCCTACCGTCAACTTAATCCCGTGGCCAAAAGAGAAGTAGATAAATTAATTGGAAAAGGACAGATGCCCTTTAGTGCAATTTGGGCCGATGAAATCAAATCTGATAAATCTTGGGGGCATGCCAGATCTTGGCATTATATAAATATTAAAAAGGGCGAAAAGATAAAAGATATTAAGATAAAAAAAAATAATATTATCTGGGCCTTAATCCATTTTGAGGATGTTCTTAGATCTAGTAAATACAACCAAAAAGAGAAGGCCCAGGCCTTGAAATTTCTTATTCATTTTTATGGTGATTTTCACCAACCTCTTCATCTAGGATATGTTGATGATAAGGGTGGAACCAAAAAGAAGATAAACTTTTTCGGTGAAGATATGAACTTGCACCGTTTTTGGGATGAGGCGATGATCGATTTTCAAAAATTATCCTTTACTGAATGGGCCTATTATATAGGAGTACCAAAAACTAAAGAAGTTCTTGAATGGGAAGCGGGTTCAATCTTAGATTGGGCAGAGGATGTTCGATCCAGTCTAGATTCTATTTATGTATTTCCAAAGCAGATCAGATATAAATATCAATATGTTCATAAAAAGTTATTAAAAAAACTATTAAAGCAGGCAGGTTTTCGCCTAGCGTATATTTTAAATAGATCTTTTCTTAGGAAACCTATTAGTAAAGAAAATAAATTACTTCGCAAAGAGATTAACAGTAATTTTTAATCTCCAGAGTCGAGATCAGATTCATCAAAATCCTGGGTACCTTTAATATCACTTCGAGGATTTTTAGGAGAGATGGATTTTTTGGCGATCTTTTTTGCCAGATTTTTACCATAAATTTGAGGTGCTTCTTCTTTAGGGACTTCCACTCCTGTACTTTTTTCTTCAGTGTACATATGAATAGTACTTGTGGGAAAGGCAAATTCAACATCCATCTTTTTGGCCAGGCGGATAATATCAATTAAAAGACGATGCTTTTCGGCAAGTTCTGTGGGGTAGTTGGGAACTTCCCAGAACATATGCAGGAGAATATTTAAAGAGCTATCAGACATTTCATTTAGGTAGACATTAAAATAATCTTTACGGGCAAATTTATTGGTGATGATAAGTTCTCTTATCCCTTCACAGAAGGCCTCAATTTTTTCTGGAGGAGTATCATATTGAACTCCGACGGTAGTTTTAAAGCGACGGAACTTCCTTTGATTATAATTATCAATGGAGGAATTAGATATAGTCCCATTAGGAACGATTGTCAGGGAATTATAAAAGGTACGGATCTTGGTAGAACGAAGTCCTACAGATTCCACTTGACCCTCAATAGTTCCGTCAATAACTACCCAGTCACCAATATGAAAAGGCCTGTCAAATAAGACTGTAATGGAACCAAAAAAATTTGCGAGGGCATCTTTTGCAGCAAAGGCAAAGGCGATACCACCAATCCCTAGTCCGGCGAGAATACCTTTCATATCGAGAGCTAAACTCTGTCCAATAAATATAAAACCAATTGCAATAACTAAAAACTTTGCGGTTTTTTGCAGCAAGGGTACGAGGATATCATCAAAACCATCTTCTGACTCCTTGGCCTTTTTTAAAAAATAAGCGGCCACCATATCGCAAAAATAATAGAGCAGAACAACTAATGAAATGGTCCCAATAATTTGTCCAAAACGAATTAGAGGATTTAATATCTCTAGGTGTAGTTCTAGTAAACGTATTCCAGAAATCCAAATCAATGAAATGATAAGCCACTTTAAGGATTTGTAGACTTTATTTTTAACCTTCTTTGGTATCTTCACACGGTCTTTGGCCAGGATACCGATAATGACTCTATCGAGATTAAAAATGATGATGACGGAAAAAAGCCAGCCCAAAAAAAGAATTCCAATGAATCCGAGCCATTGGCCATTTAGTAGAATGAAATTTCTATCAGCAGTCCATGCCGGCATTAAGCGCTTAATTTTGTCTTTTTTACTTTTAAGTTCGACTACCCCATGAACAACTTTTTTCTTTTTAAGGGAATTCCAAAAATGGCCAATAGTATCAGAGGTGTTTTTAGTGAATTTCCATATCTGTTTATGTTTGCGTTTATCTTTATCACCATTTTTTTGTAGGCTAATAGAGATTTCTACCGGATAAACTTTTTCTCCTACATGGACGCTTTTCTTTTTATAAATCCAGATTTTTTCTTTTAGATTAATTGGTATTTCTGCATAGTTAATTTTTTCGATTCGATCAAGGGTTTGGATGAGTTGTTCTGCTATGAGTTTTCCAGAGGTCTCTTTTATGGCACTGTCTAGGTGAGCTAGATTTATAGTTTCCATCGCAATATGAATGGCACTATTATCTCCCTTTTTATAGTTATGCATGGCCATCAGATAGGTTTTCATGGTGGCCCGGGGAGAGCTTAAATCTATAGAGTAAACATTAGAGGAAACAAAAAGGATCAGGAATATTATTTTCTTCATAAAAGAAGGCTATCATACTGACAAAAAATTTCTTCTAGAGGAAAAAATACCTTATACCTGAGTTATTCCTTTTTCTTCTTGAGAAGTCTGGGGTAGCCGGATCTTTTATACCGGCGGGTTACGATTTCAAAAAGAGATCTAGTATTATCTTCAACTACACCTTTTCTTTTTTCTTTAGTAGATGCCTTATCAACCTTGGCAGATTTTTTGATTCCTCCAGAACCAAAGTCTAGACTTTCTACTTCTAGCTCCCCTTCAAGTTCAAGATCTGTTTCGTCAATACCAAGGTTCATCCCTTCACCAGGCCTAGGTTTTCTTTTAGTGGCCTTTTTACGTTTTGCCCTCGTAATTTTTTTGCTGGTAGGTATAGTTAGAACTTTATCTTTTTCAGTAACCTTATCAATCAGGGCCGCTCTTCTTATTCTTCTTGTCAGGGAAGAATCACTAGTAGTAGCGGCCACGGCATTTCTGTTACTTAGTTTATTGATAGAGCTTTCAAGCCCTGCGGTGATATTGTTAAAATTGGTTGGTTGGTAACCGGCCTTTTTCTGGGCCTTTAGAATGGATGTTTTTCCATCTTCAATTCGTCCGCGAACAGCAGCAGCATTTCTTTTGATGGCACTACCACTAACTCTGGCCCCTTTAGCGTCTCCACTTAAAGTGCTGTTGGTATAGTCTCTAAAAACTGCTCCAGAATCACCCTTTTTTCCACTCCATAAAACTGCTGAGGGGAAATCGATTTTGGCACAATTTCCTTTTGCCTTACAAGAGCAAGATGGATCAGCAGATATACCTCCTCCAGCAGTTTTAGCACAGGAAGGTTTTCTAACAAGCTCCTGTGGTAGTTGATCAGGCATGGCCATTGCATCAAGGCCTAACTTCGCCTCAGCATCGGCCAAAAGATTTTGAAAAGCGGCCAAATGGTCTGCCGCTAGTTGATAAGAGGTGCCCATCATAGCAATATTTTTTATTAAGAGATTATGGGCATATTGGGTATATATATATCTGGTGTAGGCATCAGATAAACCTGCTTTTTTATTATCTGGCAGTGCCTTTAAATCATTGTGCTCATTTAAAAGTCTTTCTAAATCAGAATCGCTAAGCATATCAATTACGATATTATTATCTCGTTTAACATCGATGGCAGAGGTCATCCACTCGGCCTTAATTTTAGAGATGAATTTTAAATAGGAGTGTCCTATTCTCGTTTTTGGATCTGGTTTCTCAATATTTGGGTCGCCTTCTGGAGAACCTGTTTCATTGATGTTCATAGCGGTATACCAATCGATTTCCGCTTGATCCATGGCCTTTTCAAATATTTCAAGTATGTTTTCAAGAGGATCTATTACATTCCAAATATCTTGAACCACTTTTTCTTGCGCCTCAATTTTATTCTTGTTGTCAGTGGAACATCCATATTTTCTCCATTTCTCACGCCAGGATTTTTCTTTCGCTTTTGTCCAATATGCAGTTGAGCTACATTTTTTATCATCACCACTTCCAGTACATATGGAATATTGATAGGTTTTATACCAAGTTATAGGCCATTCATATTCACAAGGGATATAAGGTTCTTTAGAGGCCACTTCGCCTAGGTCATCATTAAGTTTTCCTAGTATGCTTTGTTGCTCATTGTATTTATCATAATGTCCTTTTAAGATTGCCTCTTGTTTTTTAAACTGTTTCTTTTGGGCCAAATATTTTTTTTCGTAAGATTTTACAATGGCATCTCCGGCAGGTTCTCCTCGAACATTTGGCGGAATATTTACCGAACTTGTGTATTCACTTCCAAGACCTCCCTTGAGGTCTTCTTCTGATGTTTTTTCATACTGTCCTTTAATATCTTGTATAGTCTTTTTAAGAAGAATTTCATCTTGTGCGAAAGCTGGAGTAAAGAGAAAATCAAGAACTGGGTTCCCCAACATCCCTTTAAAATGATTTTTGAAATAGGTGGTATTTCCCTCTTCTTCTTCTTCTTCTTTTTTCTTTTGTTCTTCTTGATAGGCAGCGAGTTCCTCGTATTTTTTAAGTTCTTCCGCTAAATCCCAATTTCTTGCCTCATGGTAGTTACATTTCAGGTAAGTGTGTTCATGGCCGAGTTTTAATTCTTTTTTGGTCTCTGATAATTCTGTTCGGGCCTTATTCTTTTTGGGGATGAGCTCAACTCCCATCCAAATATATAGTCCTGTAGCGATAGCTATTAAAACATATCCCCCCCAAAGGATATTGGCAGCACCGATTCCCATTAAAACAGATGCCGCAATTAGGACATCACGGTATTTTTTATAAGCATCATCATAATTTTTCTTGGCAGTACTATACATTGCCCAGCCAGATGCTACTCGTGCCTTTTTTTGTGACCATTCTTCTACAGCAAATTGTAAGGCCTTAGAAAATAAGCTTAAGGCATCAGTTCTGGCCTCATTTGATTTTTCAATATGTTTTACCATTTCAGCATATAGATTTCGTGCTTTTCTAAGAAGGGCTATTTGTTTATCTTTTTCTTCATGTGGTTCCAAAGCTTCATTCACTATGCACTCACCGACTTGAGTGTAGTCGATACTTTCACCTAAAAAATTAGTCAGATATACGGAGGCAGCAGCTCGGAGAACGTAGTAGGATTTAGACATGGTATCGCTGGCATTACGACAATCTAGGTAATTTACAAGTGATGTGGAGAGGGCCATCATCTGCATGTTGGATTCGGCAGCAGAGCCGGCGACAGATTGTGAGTCTAATTCTTGGGTAGTCAATTCAAAAATTTTAAAAGGAGGTGATTTGAGTTTCTCTTCCTCTCTTTCGGCCAGTAAATCCTTTTGTGTCTGTTCTAAATCTTGGGCGATTTTATCACTTTTTTTTCTTAGAACTACCAATTCTTTTTCTAATTTTTTTACCTCTTCAATTAATCTTTGTCTTTCATCTATAACAGTAGTGTCTTTAAGATCTTTTACATTATCTTTACTGCCTTGTTTTTGTTCTTTTTTCTTGGCAGCTTCTAATTGTTTCACTTTTTCTGCGAGTTCTACTTCCTTGGTTTTTATTTCATCAGTGTGAAGACTATTTGCTTCTTCAAGAAGTTTTAAGTCATTCTCTTTTCTTTCTTGATTTCTTTCGACCTTTGTTCGACATTTAGTGAAAATATCGGTTTCTCTACCAGTGGCCTTCTTTTCAAAATCTGATCTTTTTTGTGTTTTTTTCTTGTCTTCTTGTATCTGTTTTATGGCCTGAACATTTTTCTCAGCATTGGATTGACCGTAACTAGGCAGAGAGGTCATTAGTAAAGAATGTATTAAAATTAGCGGGAGGAATTTCAACCTCAATTTCCTTGTAGAAGTAGTCTTTATATTTTAGCAGATATTTTACTTTTTTTAACTAAATCAATAAGGTTGAGTTAAATAGTATATATTGGGCCTTTTAGTTAAAATGATATAATATGAGGGCATGAAAAAATTAATTTTATTTATACTTCTAATACCTTTGTTTATTTATGCCCAGGAAGTACCAGATAAATGTGATAAAGAGATAGAGATAAAATGCGACCCTAATATTGCTATCTATGACTGTATAATTGATGGGCTAAAGAGCAATAAAAATTATTTTTCCAAAGAATGTACTCCAAAAATTATAGCAAAAATGAAAGATGGGAAATATCCAGATCCTTGTTTGGTGGAACAGCAAAAACTTTGCCCACCTGGTAGTGCTCAAGATTGTATTTTAATCAATCGAAATAGTCTTACAACTGGGTGCCAGGAAAAAATTACGGAAGATGGAGCTCCTAAAATACCAGATCAAGAGGAGATGAAAAAAGTACAGAAATCTTGTGAGGGACTTTTGATGGTTGAATGTGGTCATATTGAAATTGATATGGAAATTGCTTTTAGAGATGGTAGGGCCTCTCAAGGAAATAATCTAATGAAAAAATATCAATCGTGTATGAAACAAGCTTTGGCCAATCCTAAAGATGATAAATGTCGTGAAATGATGAAGGAGTATGCCGATTCTCAGGTAAAAAAGTAATTAGCTTTCCCCATTAATTCCTAAAAAATAAAGAATTGAAGTCATAGGTCCATGGCCCATATGGTGAGGGGCCTCTTTTTTTACAATATCTTTGGCGTGATAGGCGATACCAAGACCTGCGATGGAAAGCATAGGTAGGTCATTGGCCCCATCTCCAACTGCAACTACTTGTTCGAGGGATATCTTTTCTTGTTGAGCGATTAACTTTAAGAGCATTGCTTTTTGATTGGCATTGATGATGGTACCATCAAGCTTTCCGGTTAATGCGCCATTGATAATATCTAGTTCATTGGCAAAAGAATAATCAAGGTCTAGCTTTTCCTTTAAAGCATCAGCAAAAAAGCTGAAGCCCCCTGAGATAAGGGCGATTTTATAGCCCAGTGATTTTACTTTCTTAATAAACTCTTCCGCCCCATGGGTAAAGGAGAGTCCATCTAAAATTTCTTGAAGTTTTTCTACTTTGAGACCCTTTAAAAGAGAGACCCTTTCAATCAAGGACTGATCAAAATCTATTTCTCCATTCATTGCCCGATGAGTGATTTCTCTAACCTCTTTGCCAACTCCCAACTGGTCGGCCATCTCATCAATAACTTCCGTTTGGACTAGGGTCGAATCCATATCAAAAACAATCAGTCTTTTGGATCTTCTAAAAACATTATCTTTTAAAAAGGCCATATCGACTTCATGGGAAGTAGATACCTCCATGAGTTTACTTTTTAGGTCTTGAATATCTAGTCCATCAGGAAGGGTGGTGGTCATCTCTAAAGATTTAAAGCTTTTTGGAGTGACATTATCAATTCTTAAAATATTGATTTTATGATCAGCGAGGACTTTTGAGATATCTCTTAAAAATTTAGGATGGAGCTTATTTACAGATATACAGTTAAGAATAAATTTATCTTTGGTTTGAAAGGCCAGATCAGAATTTTGTTCATCAATCATTTGATAATTTAGCACCAGGCCTATATTTTTGGTGGCAAAAAGCAAATCTTTTACCATATCATTTTTTCTTCCAGCTTCAGAATCGATTTGAATGTAGATACTTAGAGATAAAAGACCATGGGTTACCGATTGCCCCATATCACAAACTGAGTTTCCACTATCAACAATGATGTCCATTAAAGTGGCGGTAATACCGGGATGATCAGGGCCTGAAACTGTAACGAGAACATGGGATGCGTTCATTAAAGGGCCTCTTTAGTTTTTCTCGCCATTTTTAATTTTTTAACCGTCTCAATGGAATATTCAGTGGCAGAGTACAGGGATAAAACAGTAGTGGCGTAAATCATAATAATTCCGATTAATGGAAGAGGAATACCGAGAAGGGGGGAGTTCACCATCAGCATGGGAATCCCAATCATCTGCAGCGCAGTTTTCCATTTACCAAGTTGTCCTACTTTAATATTAAAACCACGCTCTAAGGATAAAAGGCGCAAGGCCATAATATAGATCTCTCGAATAACGAGGATGATAACGATAAGAACCGGGATTCTGTTTAAAGCGAGCAATATAATTAAAGATGACACGATGAGACATTTGTCAGCTATGGGATCTAGGAAAGAACCAAACACTGTTACAATCTTGCGCTTTCTGGCGATATAACCATCAAGAAAATCAGTGATGGAGGCCAGGACAAAGGTCCAGCCGGCAATATGGGCCAAAAGAAGGTGGTGGGAAACCAGCCAATTAGTGGATTGAAGAAATAGAGAGACAATGATTACCGGAATTAGTGCAATCCTAAACATGGTCAATCTGTTGGGCAAATTATCGATGTCCCATTCATCAGCGATTTTCATTAGAAATTTTTATCAAAACCAAGAAGTCTTGTCCAGCAAGTCAAAAAGATGGGATTTCGCTCCTAAAATAATTATAGATAGGATATCCTATTATACATGACCACATTAAAAATTCTTAAAAATCATGGGCCCGAATTTGAAAGACGAAAGCTACCCCATTTCCCCTTTTGTTTTTTAACGTTTAAGGACATGGATGAGGCCTTAAAAATGGCCTATGAAGTTAAAGAAATTGGTCACTCTGGAATGCAACTTCTCTTAAAGGATGGGGAACCCCATTTTTCTAAGGGAGATAATATTCAAGGCCATCTTCATTGGAAAGGAAGAGACTTGCAGATTAAAGGAGTTGTTCAATGGGTGAAAAAGGCCCGTTTGGGAATAAGGTTTGAAGAGATTTTAAAAGCAGATATTTTAGACTTTTTATCGAACGATAATATTATAAAGCTTCTCCAACCTTTGCATGAGAATGACTTAGGGGTGGATCTCCCTGGAAATCTCAAATACTGGCTGCATGCTGATGGCCCTGTTGATCTCTTTATGTGGGGACATCTAGATGGAGAGTGGGAAGAGTTCCAAATTATTCTTTTTAAAACCTTTGTCGAATGGATCGATGGCGCAGGGATAAGGACTGGAGAGGTCCTAACTAAAAGAAAT
Organism: Campylobacterota bacterium; assembly: GCA_003650125.1. Lineage (GTDB taxonomy): Bacteria > Bdellovibrionota > Bacteriovoracia > Bacteriovoracales > Bacteriovoracaceae > SMWT01. Next base: position 51,722 of record QNFX01000001.1, on the reverse strand, counting down.
TTAGAAACTCCGCTTTTTGAACAGGATGAATTTGTCTTTGGCATGGATGATCAAATAGACAGCAACAAATTACAGGCGGTTAGCTCTTTAGTGAGGAAATTACCTGATGACTTTTTACCCCGCCATGTTATAGATTTTCTCAAACTTAAATTGGGTGATTGACCCGGGAATTATGGACAGAAACTTAGCAATAGAATTTGTAAGGGCAACTGAAGCTGCCGCTATGGCCTCCGCTAGGCTTATGGGCCGTGGTGATGAAAAATTGGCCATGGCAGAATCGATTCTGGCCATGAAAGCAATGATTGACTCGATTGAATGTAAGGCCAAAGTGATAATAGGTGAAAAAGGTATTTTTCAAGGGAGTTCCATAGAAGAGGGAACCGAGATTGGAAAAGGTGAGGGCCCAGAACTAGAAATAGCTCTCAACCCACTAGAGGGGGCGAAAGTTTGTGCTACCGGTGGATATAATGCCTTATCCCTTCTCGCTATTGCGGAGAAAGGATCAATCTTTAGCCCACCGGAAGTCTATATGGATAAAATTGGGGTAGGTCCTGAGGCGAGAGACGTCATTGATCTAAGAGAATCTCCTAAAGAAAATTTAAATAGATTGGCCGATATAAAAAAGTGTCGAGTACAAGATCTAACCTGTGTTATTTTAAATCGTCCCCGACATGAAAAGCTTATTCAAGAAGTTCGAAATACTGGCGCCAGAATTCAACTTATTTTTGATGGTGATGTGGCGGGAGCTATTTCAACCTGCATGCCTGATTCTGGCATTGATATAATGTTTGGCGAAGGTGGGGCCGCGGAAGGGGTAATGGCCGCTGCTGCAATTAAGTGTATGGGTGGAGGGTTTCAAGGAATCTTTCGTCCTAAAAATAGCACAGAGGAAAAACTTTTAATTGATCATGAGATCAGCTTGGATAGGGTTTTTGATACAGAAGACCTCGTTGAAGGAGATATTGTATTTTCTGCAACAGGTGTTACTAACGGAAGTTTTTTAAATGGCGTGCTTTTTAAACCCTGGGGGGCAATTACTCATTCTATCGTTATGAGATCTCAATCGGGAACTTTAAGACACATTAAAGCTGAACATCATTTTGACCGAAAACCTAGATACTAGAGGTAAAAATGAAAGATAAAGACACTTTAAATGAATTAATCAGAAAAACCATCTCCGTGGGAATTGGCGCAGCTTTTATGACTGAAGAAGCAGTTAAAAAAGTTTTGCAGGATGCACCGATCCCTAAAGAAATGCTCAATGGATTAATCCAGCAGGCCAAAACAACCAAGATAAAATTAAATGATATTGTTGCTGAAGAAATTAAAAATCAACTTTCTAAAATTAATCCTAGTAGTATTGTAGAAGAAGTTCTTAAAAAAAATAATATTGAAGTCAACGCCACCTTTACTCTTGTCCCCAAGAAAAAGACCAAGAAAAAAACTAAGAAAAAATAAATGACCAATCTGGCCAATATAAAAGGTAAATTAAAACAGGCCGAACTAGTGGCAGTCACTAAAAATGCAACTGTTGCACAGTTAATGGAACTTTATGAAGAAGGTCAAAGAGATTTTGGTGAAAATAGAGTTCAAGAGATAATAAGAAAAGAGGGGGAGTTAAAAGATCTTCCCATCAATTGGCATTTCATCGGCCCTCTACAGAGAAACAAGGTGAAAAAACTTTTAAAGGTCAAGCATCTAAAATATATCCATAGCATTGATTCATTAAAACTTATTGATGAGTTTATAAAACAAAAAGGTGAATTTATCGGAGACTCTCTTGGTCTTTTTTTAGAATTTAATACTTCAGGCGAAGAGGAAAAACATGGTTTTATAAACTATGATGATTTAAAAGTGGCAGCAGAAAAAATAATCCAAGACCTTCCTAACATGAACTTGATAGGGCTTATGACTATTGGGAAAATTAGAGGGAATGATTTTAAACAAGATGCTATAGATTCTTTTTCAACTTTGTTGGAAATAAAACAAAAATTAGAACAAGATTTAAATATAGGTCCTTTAAAACTATCTATGGGGATGAGTAAAGACTTTGAAATCGCAGTGGAGATTGGAAGTGACTTTGTGAGAGTTGGAAGATATCTTTTTGCGCCACATCAGTGCTAGCTCTAGACGCATCGCGTTGGTTTCAAAATATATATCGTGTAACTTTCCCCTTTGATCTTGACGCCAAAAGATTATCTATCTAGGGTTTTTCAATCTTAATATTAAAGGAGCTTATTAATGAAAAAACTGATTTTTATTTTAACTTTTCTGTTAACGGCAAACGCATTTGCAGAAAGAATTGATACCGCTAGAATGGCACAGAAACTAACTAGAATAACAGGTGTTCAAATTGATATGAACGTCGAAAAAGATGATGGATGTGTTTATAATCAGATGAAATCACTCCATAAGGCCGCCAGAAACTTCAAAAGAGCGCAGAGAAAGAATTTAAAAGTTTATTTAGATCACCACTATAATAAAATGGTTATCCACCCAACTGAGATGATGGGACAAATGGAAGGTGAGATGGGAATGGTCTATTTAAAGGATGAGTATGCTCCATATCGAGGGTATTATGGTGATACTTTGAAATATAAAACTCTTTCTCGAAGAGTCGTTTTTGATAATCGATCTTATAATGGTGAAGAAAACAACAACACCTTTGAAGATATGGATGGTGCCTTAAATCTTTATGTGGCCAAAGCAGACATGAAATATATGCAACATACTTTTGTAGTTCTTAGAAGAAATGTTGTTAAGAGAAATGACCAACTTAGAACTATTATTAACCCTGATTGGTCATATAAGTTCACAAGTTCAAGTGATGTAATCAGTGCTCTAGAATCTTCTAATATGGAGAAAAAAGAAGAAAAAGGAAAAGTTGAATGCGGTAAGCTTTTAACTTGGTACGATTTTGGATATGACGCTCAATACTAGTTTTATTTTATAAGGGCCCTATAAAGGGCCCTCTTTTTTAGACTTTCTCACTGATAAATTCAATCCCCTCATCCAATTTTTTAACTCTAATAATACCTTCACTCATGCCATCTTTTAGAAGTCTTTTAGAAAGAGGCCTGATAATAATTTTGTTAAAAATTGAAGCTAAAGGCCTGGCACCGTATTTAGGATCATAACCTGCATTCATGATTTCAGTCTTAACTTCAGGGTCTAGGTGTACGGTTACATTTTTATCTTTTAACCTTTTATTTAAAAGCTTGATTTGCTTGGTCACTAATTTTTTCATCACTCTTGAATCAAGAGAATTGTATTCTAAGATTCCATCGAGACGGCCTAAAACCTCAGGTTTGAAATCCATTTCGATGTTTTTACTATTAGAAGTTAAAAGAATAATGGTGTTTTTAAAATTTATGGTCCTGCCTTTATTATCGGTTAGTCGTCCATCATCAAGAATTTGTAATAGGATATCGGCAAAATCCCTGTGGGCCTTTTCAATTTCATCAAATAAAATTACTGAGTATGGCCTTCTTCTTACCGCCTCAGTTAGCACTCCACCTTCATCATATCCAATATAACCAGCAGGAGCGCCAATTAGTTTTGCCACAGAATGTTTTTCCGAATATTCACTCATGTCCAAACGGATCATGTTTTTTTCACTGTTAAAGAGAAAATTACAAATAGCTTTGGCAGTTTCTGTTTTACCAACCCCTGATGGGCCTAAAAGGAGAAACGATCCTAGAGGTCTGGTTTGATCAGACAGCCCCGCATGAGAACTAATTAGGGTTTCACTTATTTCTGTCAACGGCCCTTCTTGTCCAAAGACTCTATCTTTAAGATAGTTTTCAATTTCTAAAATATTTTCTTGCTTGGATTTTAGAATTTTTTCTACCGGAATACCGGTTTGTCTGGATATGACTAAAGCAATATGCTTAGCAGATAGAATCCAGTCATGGCCAATTCCCTCTAGCTCTTCCTCCGCTGCAGGAATATCAGAATATTTTAATTGGGATGCCTGCTCAAAATCTTGTTCCCGCAGTGCTGTTTCAAGATCAAACTTTAATTTGTCTAATTTATTTTTTATTTCACTGACTTTTTTTAAAGACAGTACTTCCTTCTCCCAGACTCTCTTTTCATCATCAAACTTTTTCTGCAGTTCTTTAATTTCGCTTTCAAGTTCAATATTGTTTTTTTCTACATTTGAGAGAACCTTTTTTGACCTAATTTCAGATTGAAGCTCAACTAAAGACGCTGGCATCGCTTCAGCGGAAAGCTTAAGTGCACTAGCGGCCTCATCTAGAAGGTCAATGGCCTTGTCTGGTAAATTTTTATTAGTTATATATTGGGTAGATAACATAACGGCATTATAGATAGCATCATCAGAAATTTTTATTCCATGGTGCCCCTCTAGCTTATCTTTTAGTCCCATTAATATTTCAATAGAGTCCTCTTTTGAGGGCTCAAGCACTGGGACTTCTCTAAATCTTCGCTCTAAGGCCGAATCAGAGAGAATATATTTTTGATATTCATCAAAGGTTGTGGCCCCTATACAATGAAGCTCTCCCCTAGCGAGTGCCGGCTTTAAAAGATTCGCGGCATCCATAGAGCCTTCAGTTTTTCCAGCACCTACCAGCAGGTGCATTTCATCGATAAAGAGAATCATCTCTCCACCGGCATCTTTAATAAATTTTAAAAGTTTTTGAATGCGTTCTTCAAATTCACCTCGATATTTGGTTCCGGCCATTAAAGATCCCATATTAAGGGAATAGACGGTTCGCCCCTTTAAAAGATCAGGAACCTTTCCGGCCACGATTTGTCCAGCAAGTCCCTCTACAATCGCGGTCTTTCCAACTCCAGCAGGACCTACTAAAACGGGATTATTTTTTCCTCTTCTTCCGAGGATTTCCATCACTGCTCTAATTTCTTTTGTTCTGCCAATTACCGGATCTAGTTTTCCACTTTCGGCCAATTCATTTAAGTTAACTAAAAAGGTGGGAACTTCACTCTCTCCATCGGCCTCCTCAGAGAGGTCTGAATAATCTATTTTAAGGTTAGGAAGTATTTGGGGTAAAAGCTTTAAAAGGTCCCGCTCTGCAATTTCTTGTCTGTTTTGCTGAATGACCGTGGAGCTGGCCTGAGTGATCCATTGAGAAAACATAGGAGAAGGTTTTAACTGTTCAATAGAAACAGAAGAACCGGAAACTGGATATTTGGCGAGTTCCTTTTCAATATCTTCTTTATACTTTTTTAGGGCACGTGAGGAGTAACTGCTGGGGTTTAGAAGCAGCCCTAGTAAGAGGTGTTCTGGATAGAGTTCAGTATTTTGTCTCTTGAGTGCCTCGGTGTGGGCCACATCTATGGATCCGGTGACTATGGAATCAAATTTATGCATCTTTTCCCCCTCCTAACTGGTTCTATTATAAAGATGGGGGCCATAATATTAATGTCAAGGGTGTGTTAAGTATTTGGTATTAAAGGAAAAGGCCCTCAGAGAGGGCCCTGAATTTATAGGTTATCAGCTATTTCGCTAGTAATTTCTTTTAACATGCTAGGAAAGGTTTTTTTGATTTCTTTAAGTGCCATCTTCTTAAAGAATTTTGGCATCTTTAAATGCGTACCACTGGTAATTTCTACCTTAAATCCTTCTGAAGTTTTGCTAATATTTAAGACCTCAGTGATTTTCCTTAAGTACTTAGAGTTGCCTGTGGCCCTAAGGATCTCCTTAGACTCTTTGTTAAAGAGCAGCCTATCTTGATTTATTCCAACGTGGGTAAGGAATCTAATCTCTAGGTCTCCATTATCGGTAGAGTTAAAAATAGTGGAATCTATCTCAGTTGCAGGAATTTCACTAAAAGTATCCTTATCATTAACATTGTGAACTTCTCGCACTTCAGGTGCATCAGTCATGCTAGCAATATAGAACTCTTTAAGTTTCTCTAAATCACCCTCTGTAGTAAGGGTACACGTTCCCTTGATTTCAACTTTAAGAATTTTGCCCTCAAATTTTGGTGGAAATACCCAGCTTCCTTTTCCACATTGGATATCAGCAAAAAGGTTTGTACTTCCAAGTACAAGAATTAAGGTTACAATTAATTTTTTCATTTTTTTTCTCCTAGTAAATAATTGTATATTTCTATTAGTTTAGGAGGCATGGGTCAATATGTAGACCTTTGACTTCACGCGAAAGAACCTTTTCGCGCTAGGTGTGTGTAAATATGTAAATATTCTTCCAATAAAGCCTATGAGATGTTATTACATATAGCGTAATTTCCTTTTTTTTTGGGCTATATGAAAAAACATATCTTGATCTTAATATTTTTCTTAACCTCTATGAGTTCTCAGGCCTCTATAAAAGGTCTGCTAAACGAATTTTTAGAAAAAAATTATTTATTAAAATCTAATAAATTATCTGTTGATGAATCGGCACAAGAGTTCAATGCTCTTTGGGCCTCTAAAACCTACTTTTTAAACTTTTCTGCCGGATTTAATACCACTCCCTCTAGATCGGCCAATAGGGAAGCATCAGATTTTGAAGCAGGAGACTTTAATAACTATAATCTTTCCTTAAATAAAACTTTTAACTGGGGTGGTGAATTCAGTTTTAACAACCGTTTTAATGCATTAAAACAAATTAATATGTTCACCCAAGATATAAGCTACTCTCAAAACATGGGACGAGACTTCTTAGGGAAGTCTTTTAAGTTAGAGCTTGCCATGGCCAATATCAATAAGGAAAAAACTGAAGTCATTGTAAAAGGTGCTAATCAGGCATTATTACAGAAATTCTACATGACATTTATCAGTGCTAAATTTCATAGAACTATGGTCAATTTACAGACAGAGGCCAAGAAGCGGGCGGTTAAAAGAAAAGACAATATTGTTAAAAGAGTTGAGGCGGGAATTTTAGAAAAGGTTGATGCCTACCGTGCAGAAATTGCGGTTATGGCCAAGGAAGAAGATATTAAAAGTGCACGCTTTTCTTTAAATGAAAATCTACAAGAGGTTTCTGCAGGAGTTCATCGAAAGATTCAAGAATCTGAAGTTCCTTATTTTTCTTTGAGAAAAGTAGTACTCCCTGGAGAAGTAAAAGGTGACTTAGAAAGCAATTTTAAAGTTTCGGAGAAGAAAAAAGAAATTAAGTTTATTAAAGAAAACCTTAAAAAAATAAAAAGGTCCTTTCTTCCCGATATTAATATTAGGCTTAGTTATAAAACTGAAGGTTCTGGATTTGAAGTAACAGATACCCTAGGCGAGGGAAACCTTGGTCAAGGGGGGAAATTAGCAGGGTCAATTTCATTGGTCATACCTCTGGGATATGAGCAAAACAAGGTGGATCAAGCGTCCAAGAGAATTGCTCTTAATAGGCAACAATATCAGATGAAAAACTTGCGCTCTGAGCTTGATAACATGGAGAGTGGTTTAAAAGATCGAGTTGAAATGGTTAGAAAAAATATTGAGAGTGCAACAAAGAGAAGAAGAATCTCTGCTAAAACGTTGGAAGAGCAAAATAGACTGTACTTAAAAGGAAGAGCACCTCTGGATACTGTGGTTATTGCAGAAGAACAGTTGATTTTAAATGAAATGCGTTTGGCCCAATTTCTTTTACAGTTAGAACAAATCCTTGTGTCGCAGTCCATTATTTATGGCGATTTGGAAAACTATCTTGTTTCCAGGGGAAATAATTAATTATGGAAACGATCTTTAGATACTTTGCAAAAAACCATAAACTTGCCAGCTTGATGACCATTATTGTGTTAATACTTGGGTCTTATTCTTTAATGAATATCAATCGGGATATCAATCCTCAAGTTGATTTTGGCAGAATGCTAATTGTAACTGTTTTTCCTGGTGCCTCTCCACAAGATGTTGAATTAAATGTCACTAATAAAATCGAAAGAGAATTAAAAACAGTTTCTGGCCTAAAATGGACTAACTCAGTATCCATGGAAAACAGATCGGAAATATATCTTTTCATTGATGATGACGTGAGAGATCAGGAAAGGGTAAAAGATGAAGTGAGAAGAGCAGTGGATCAAGTCACTGACTTTCCTCCTGAAGTGGATACAAGGCCTAAGATTATAGATTTAAATTCATCCATTTTTCCCGTAATTGAAGTGGGCCTTGGCGGAAATATTGAATATAATAAATTAAGGATTTTGGCCAAAAATTTAAAAAGAAAACTGGAAAATATTTCAGGCGTTTCCAGACTGGATCCTTTTTCCTATCGGGCCCGAGAAGTTAAAATTGAAGTTTCTCCAGATAAAATAGAAAATTATAATATTTCCTTAGAGCAGATTTACTCTGCTATTCAGAATAGAAATGTTCGTGCTAGTGGGGGACATTTTGAATCCTATGTAGGACAGAAAAATGTAGTAACCCTTTCACAATTTAAATCACCAAGTGAAGTTGGTGATGTTATTATTAAATCAAATTTTGAAGGAATCATGATCCGGGTTAAGGATCTAGCAGTTATTAAAGATGACTTTAAAAAAGATGATATTATCTCTAAAATGAACGGAAAACTGGCCGTCTCTTTTGTCGTTTATAAAAAAGAGTATGCTGATATTGTTGAGACTGTTGAGGAAATAAAAAAACTAGTAGAGGAAGAGAAAAAGTTTCTGCCAAAAGGCGTTGAATTTAGTTTTAGTAATGATGTTTCAAGAATTGTTAAAAATAGATTTGAAATTGTTGCCTCCAATGGCGCCATCGGTTTGGCCCTAGTATTAGTCCTTTTAACTTTTTTCTTGAATTTTAGAACGGCCTTTTGGGTAGGTCTTGGTATTCCTATAAGTGTTTGTGGTGTGGTGTTTTTATTAAAGATCTCAGGTCATTCTCTCGATGCTATTGGTTTATCTGCGATTGTGATTGTAATTGGAATTATCGTTGATGATGCTATTATCATTTCAGAAAACATTTATCGACATTATGACGAACTGGGTAAGAAGCCAATTGATGCCGCTGTTGATGGTATTAAAGAGGTCTTTTTTCCTGTTTTAACTACTGTTTTAACTACCATGCTGGCCTTTGGCCCTATGTTTTTTATGTCAGGATTAATGGGGAAGTTTATTTATATTATTCCTCTCGTGATAACCTTTGCATTGGTCATATCCCTTATAGAGTCGTGTTTCTTTTTGCCTGCCCACATTGCTCATGGACTTCATCGTAGTAAGAAAAAGGATAAGGAAAACTGGTTTATTAAAATACGAAATCCTTTCTTTTCTTTTATTAAAAAAGTTTTAAAATATCGTTATGTTTCCATTGGGTTCTTCTTTTTGGCCCTGGCCGGTTCAATTTTGTATTTTACACATTATATGAACTTTACTCTCTTTCCTGCATCTACTGCTGAGAGAATTTATTTAAGAACAGAACTTAGCCCTGGGACTTCTCTTAAGGCCAATGGTGAAAAATTAAAGGAAATAGAGTTCTTGATAAATAATATTTCGAAGGAAGATCTTAGTTCTTATGTAACTAGAATTGGAGTTCTTGCCGGACAACATGGTTACTTTAGACCAGGTAAGAATTTTGGTACCATTGAAATAAACCTTACTCCTTTTGGTAAGAGGACAAAAAGTGCTCTTGAAATTACTAATGAGTTAAGAGCTCAAACTGCAAAATTAAAAGATTTTAATTCTATAAAGTTTGAAATTGCCGAAGGTGGACCTCCTTTAGGGCGACCGATAAGTATCAATGTTGTTGGAAGCGATGACAAAAAAAGAAAGGCCTTATCCTTGGATCTAATGAAATATTTAGGCACTATCAAAGGTGTTAAGGATATCGATAGTGATGCTAAATTTGGTAAAGATGAAATCCATGTAGATCTAAATTATCCAGTACTTTCTAGATATGGATTATCTGTCTCTCAAGTGGCAAATACTATTAGAATGGCGATTGATGGGATGGTGGCAACAGATGTTCGCTATCAGGATGAAGATGTGGACTTTCGAGTTATTCTAGATAGGAAGTCTAGGCTTGATGATAAAAACATTAGTAATCTTTTAATTTCAAATAATTATGGCAAAGTGATTCCGCTTAAAAAGGTTGCCAATTTTACGGTAGAACCTGGGGTAGATGAGGTTAGGCACTACGATGGAGAGAGATCTCTAAATGTTGTTGCAGATGTTGAAAAAGATATTATCACTCCTCTTGAGGCCATTAAAAAAGTTAATGCTCATTATAACTTAACTCGTGACTGGCAAGGAATGAAATTTGTAGTAGGTGGAGAGGCCGATGAAACTGCCAAATCGGTTATAAGTTTATTACAAACTTTTACTATTAGTGCTGTTGGTATCTATTTTCTTTTAATTTTACTCTTTAACTCATTATTACAGCCATTTTATGTCCTAATAGCGATTCCTTTTGGTCTGATTGGTGTTATTTTTGCCTTTGCGGCGCATGGTGAACCTTTAAGTTTTCTTGCAACTTTGGGGATAATTGGACTGGCAGGAGTTGTTGTAAATGACTCTCTAGTTTTAGTGGATCATATAAATCAGCTCAGAAAAGAGTTTCCGGAGAAGGAAATCATAGAAATTGTGGCGATTGGGACAACAAATCGACTGAGGGCCATTATTATTACTACTTTGACTACAGTAGCAGGTCTTTTACCTTTGGCCTATGGAGTTGGTGGTGTTGATATGTTTATGGTTCCTATGGCACTTGCGATGGGTTATGGGCTTTTATTTGCTACTTTCTTGACTTTGGTTCTTGTTCCCTGCATTTATGCTGTGGGAGATGACCTTATAGGTTTATTTCGAAGAAAGGATTCCTAAGACTTAGCGTTGGTGCAGGTAACATTGACAGGGTATGTCAATAAATCTACAAAATTTTCCACTATAAGGTTATAGTTATAAAAAAGATAACTGAGGTTAGTTTGATGAATATTTTTTTAAATCTAGTTTTTGTATGTACTCTCTCGTTCTACTCATTTGCCACTTTTGGGGTAAGTGTTCAAGACATTGAACAAGAGTTTAAACAAAGAAGCATGGATGATGCTGGTTTTGAAAGTATGTTAAACCTTGAGGCCATGGGCCTTGAGATTTTTAATTCTGAAGATCTTTCTGATCAAATTAGGGCCAGAGGAGCTTTGACTGCTTGTAGAGCAAAAAACTTTCGTGGTGAATATTTACCGGTATCTAGAGCAGAAAGAAAAATTGAATTTCATGAAGGTTCTCAACATTGTAAAAAGGGTATTAAACTTTTAGAACAAGATTTAGGAGAACCAAAAAATTCTGAGGATAGAGAGGTTTTGGCCGATCTTTATTTTTGGTACACTACTGTTTTTGGAAGATGGTTTGAAGATGAAAGTAAATTCAGTGCTCTTAAATATTGGAAGAATGAAGTAAAGCCAATTCTTGAATCTTTAATTGAACAAATGGAAATGGGGAAGATGTTAGGCTGGGGCCCTTATAGAGCTCTTGGCCGTGCCTACTATTCAATTCCTGCGGGGAAATCAAAATCTCTAAGGTTTATGAAAAAGGCCTATATGAAGAGTCGTTCTAAAACTTTTAAGGTTTCCGTCTATCCATTAAATACTGTTTACTATGCAGAGTCTTTAATTGCTAAAGGCAAGGCAGAGGAAGCAAAAGTTATTTTAGAAAAAACTCTTACTCTTGCAGAAGATGAAGAGAAATTAAGAGCATTAAATGCGGAAGCAGAGAAACTTTACGGTGATTATCGTTGGTTTGAAACTTTACATGAAATAGAAATGTGTAGAGAAGTGCTCCAATCACTTAAGTAAATTATGAAAAAACTTTGGCCTTTAATAACCTTATTATTTATTTCTGAAATAAGGGCGGTAACCTTATCGCCCTTTGTGGATTTAAATACTGCTCGAGTAATGCCAAAAAGGATTACTAGTCTGCGGTGGAAAGGTATTCTTACCCGTGCTACTGAAAGATTTAATGATCAAAGACAGTCTGGTTCTATGGCCGAGCTCTTTGAAACTCCGCTCACCTATAGAAAATTAGTTGGAATAGAAGATCCTACTTCAGACCCTGCCGAAAGAGGAGGCCTTTTAGGTGTTCTTAATGAGTGGGGAGATGAGTTAGGTATTACTCTGGATCAAGAGGCCGGGAGGGTTACTGGCGATATAAGTGTAGGAGTCTCTACTTCTGTTCCCATATTTGTTCATGGGATAACCAATCGTCTTACCATTGCCGTTGCATTACCAATTTTTAAATACAAAATTTCAGTAGATTCTGGATTTGTGGCCAATGCTTCCCTTGAAAAATTGGCCGAGAAATTTAGAAAAGAGAAGAAATACTACGCTCTTAATGAATTAATTGAAGGAATGAATCGACCAGTTGAAGAAGGTGTTGAAAGATATAATTATGAGCCTTTTGAAAATCAAGAAGGCCAGGCCATCGGAGATTTAATCACGGCCTTTAAATACCGAGTTTTAAGTGAAACAAATCATGGTCTTGCTCTTCAAACAGATATTACCTTTCCCACGGGACAAGAAAAAAATATAAATAAACTGGTTTATTTTCCTATTGGTGATGGGCAATTAGATCTTGGCTTTTCTGCCATCTATGATTATTACTTTAATGAAGATACATATTTGACCACGTCTTTAAAATATACTTGGGAGATAAGTGATACTTCTTCCGAGCGAATTCCTTTTGCCAGCGATATGATTGCAAGCCCTGATATTGATACCGATGTAGATCGTAATTTAGGGGATCATGTGCATTTTCAACTTGGCGGACAAGTATCTCCGCTTAAAGGTCTACAGACCAGGCTTGCTTATAATTTTCATTATAAAGGAAGAGATCTCTATAAAGGAAACAGCTTTGAGTCGGTGAGATATTCTTGGTTGGGACAAGACAGCGAGCAGTGGGTTCATACTTACATGCTTGGTATAAGTGTTTCCAATATTCCTTGGGTCAGGGTTTCAAAAAACTTTCTACCGCTCGAACTGAACGTAAGCTATTTGGGCTTTTTGGCGGGTAAAAATACGGTTAAGAACCCGTTACTTTCTTTTGAGCTGGCGACATATTTTTAGGTAACTTATGAAAAGATTTATAGCACTGACATTTCTTTTAATTTTAGCTTCTTGTGCAAAAGCGCCAAATCCTATTAGCGTCTCTGCGATTAAAAGAGAGCTTGTTCCCCCCGCTGAATTTAATAGTCGTTCACTGCAAATAAAAAAAAACTACCAAACAGGAACTGAAATATTTAACTTTTTTCTTTGGCCTAATGTTTCTCGGGAAGAAAAAGTTCAGGTTTCTGCCAAAGTGGCCCAGTTGGGATTGCAGATTGAAGAAGTATATAAGCGAATTGATGTTTTAAGCTTTGAAAAATCACCTATTGAAAAAAAGGTTGAGAATTTAGAAGCTAATCTAGAAAAAGAGTTAGCAAAAGTCCTTAAAAACTATAAGTGTTGGGTGAACTCAGAAGATAGTGAAGTTTGCGGAGAGGCCCAAGAGGGTGAGTTGAAAACCCCAGAAGAGTGTTGGGATTTAGAAGATAGTCCTTGGAACTCTGAAGATTTATCAATTGAGTGTGAAGATGAAAGTGAAGCTTTAAGCGAGGAAATTGAAGAACGACTTATGGACTTAGAAGAAGAGCTTGCTCCGATTGAAGATAAAATAAGTGAAGAACTCGAGATTGTGACAGCTAAGGCCGATGCAATTACTGATATTCTTGAAGGTGGTGAAACTAATAGTGATAAGTGGCAGTTTTGGTTTCAAACTAAGGTTAGTAATGTTGAATTTATAAAAGGCAAAGAAAATCCAAATATTTCGCTCTCTATTAAATTCAATAATGTCAAAGAAGGCGCACCGAATAGATTCTTGAGATATAAGTTTGATAGTGAGAAGGATGATGATGAGAGCAGTGGCATTATAAAAGTTAAACAATACTTAGATGGACCTATTCCTACTTTAGAGTTTGAGATCCATGAAAAACGTGCTCTTCTCAATTGGAAGGAAGAGTTAACTGGTATTTATTATAAAGTTGTTCTTCGAGAAAATGAGCTGGATTTTGGTCTAGAGCTTCTAGGAGAGATTGAAAAATTTAATTCCCAGGGGTTTTCGCTAGGCAAGGGAATGATGAAAATATACCTAAAACCAAAATACTAACATAAAGCATTATTTAAAATTTCTATTGATAATGAAAATTAATTTCGTATAAAATCCCATTAAAGGAATTTTATATGATTAAAGTCTCAGGTCTTACTAAATTTTTTTCTCAGAATAAGGTTGTTGATAATATCTCCTTTGAGGTCAATAAAGGGGAAGTGCTAGGCTTTTTAGGTCCTAATGGGGCAGGTAAGTCGACTACCATGAAGATGTTGTCATGTTTTATTGATCCCTCCTCAGGTGATGCCAGTATTTGCGGTTATTCCATTTTAAAAAATCCAAATGAGATAAGAAAAATTATTGGTTATGTGCCCGAGAATGCTCCCCTTTATGATGATATGTATGTTTGGGAGTTCTTAGAGTTTATTGCTGAGCTGCGAATCATCCCCGTTTTAGAAAGAGATAGTGCCATTTTAAACGTAGTGAAAATGTGTGCGCTTGAAAAAGTAAAGAATCAAAAAATTGAAACCCTTTCCAAAGGCTACAAACGAAGAGTATCGCTTGCACAGGCCTTAATCCACGACCCTGAGGTTTTGTTTTTAGATGAGCCAACTGATGGGCTCGACCCTAATCAAAAATATGAGGTCAGAAAATTGATCAAGGAATTGGCGGTCGATAAACAAATTATCCTTTCCACACATATTTTAGAAGAGGTGGAAGCGGTTTGCTCCAGGGCAGTTATAATCTCGCATGGAAAAATACTATTTGATGGAACCCCAGATGACCTAAAGAAAAAATCACAAACGGGAAAAGTTGATGATGTTTTTCGGGCCTATACTACGGGAGAATTGGTACAAGGAGTGTCTTTATGATTTCCCCCTCACTTAAGACTATTTTTAGACGGGAGGTTAAGGGATATTTTGCCACTCCTGTTGGATATGTCTTTATTGTTATTTTTTTATTTTCAATTGGTTATGTAACCTTTGAGCCTGGTAGGGGCAGCTTTTTTATGATGAGAAAAGCTGATCTGGGAAGTTTTTTCAAATATATTCCCTGGCTATTTGTTTTTTTAGTTCCTGCTATTGCTATGAGATTATGGTCTGAGGAGAGGAAAACGGGAACTATAGAGCTTCTTCTTACGTTACCAGTAAGTATTAAAGAAGCAGTGCTGGGAAAATTTTTGGCGGCCTGGTTTATAATTTTTTTATCTTTGTTGTTAACTTTTCCCATGGCCTTAACGGTTGCCTATTTGGGTAATCCTGATTGGGGAGTTATTTTTTTGGGTTATTTAGGAGCGCTTCTTTTAGGTGGAGCATTCCTGGCGATTGGAAGCTTTTTTTCTGCTCTTACCAAAAATCAGGTGATAAGTTTTATTTTATCTGTAGGGACCTGTTATGTTTTAACGATGGCCGGTTCGCCTCCTATACTTGAATTTTTGTCAAACGTTTTTCCCAGCTATGTTGTTTCCCTGTTTGAATCACTTTCTATGTTAAATCACTTTGAATCACTAACTAAAGGCCTTTTGAGGTTAAGTGATATGTGGTTTTATATGGTGATGATGATGGGATGGCTTATTGGTTGTGGACTTCTTCTTAGAGAAAATAAGGCGAACTAAAAGGATCTTTTATGGACAAGAGAAAAAGAGAAAATTATTTAATTATTCTTTTATCATCCCTCATTATGGTTTTTTCCATTTATATTGGGACTACCTGGACAAAAAAAATAAAATGGGACCTTACTGAAGAGAATCTCTATGGACTCTCTGATGGCAGTATTAATGTGGTTAAAAAAATTAATTCTCCTTTGCGGATAAAATTGTATTATTCCAAAACCGCCGCAAATAAAGGGACAGAGGGTATTCGCGCTTTTAATAATTATTTTACTTATGTCAAAGATCTCCTTTTTGAATATGTAGGGCATTCTCGTAATAACCTGACGCTAGAAATAATTGATCCAAGACCTGATACTAAAGATGAAGAGGATGCTATAACTTACGGGCTTAAAAAGTTTAATCTTACGGAGACAGAGAGATACTTTTTTGGTCTGGTGGTGGCAAATGATTCAGGGACAGAAAAAATTATCGAATTTTTTGATCCCAGTGAAAAGGACAAATTAGAATATACTATTACAAAAACCCTCTATAGTGTGGCCAGACCAGCTAAGAAAAAAATTGGAATTATTTCAAGTCTACCCATACAAAGTGATCTTAATCCATACCTTGCCCAGATGATGAGAATGCAGGGAAAAAACCCTCCCGAATCCTGGAGTATTATAGAACTTCTCACCGAATTTTATGAAGTAGAAAAAATTGATCCAGGCGTTCAAGAAATTAAAGACCTTGATGTTTTACTGGTGATTCATCCCAAAGGTTTCACCTCAAAGATAAAATGGGCCATTGATCAATATATTTTAAGAGGAGGATCTTTACTACTCCTAGTAGATCCCATGGCAGTTATTGATAGACCTGCCAATCCTTCTGGGATGCGGTCAGGATTTTCTCGTAGTTCAAACTTACCCGTTTTGATGGAAAGCTGGGGAGTGAAATTGGAGGAAGGGAAATTTGCAGGTGATAAGTATCTAGCAGGACTTGGTCGGGTAACACCCGAGTCCCCAACTGCCAAGATGCTGCAAATTGTTCATTGTGATGAACGTTGTAGCACTCCTTATAAGGATATTACGAGCTCAGGTCTGAGTGATTTAGTATTTTTGCTTCCAGGAAGTTTGAAAATCCTTGATGAGAAGCAGGTGACTACGATCCTTGGAACTACCGATAAAGGAAATTCTTTCCAGGCCACAGATATGGAACTCAATGATCCCATCTCCTTATGGAGTAATTTTTCTGAAGGTCTTGGAACTATTATGGGGGTTAAAATCGTAGGGAATTTTAATTCGGCATTTCCTCAGGGGATTACTGTTGAAAAATCTGGAGAAAAGCTTACAGGCCTGATTAAATCAGAGCGAGATTCATCAATTATTATAATTTCAGATGTGGATTTTATCCATAACCAGTTTGCTTTCAAAGAGACTTTATTTGGTTTGGCCTTATCTAATGATAATGCTGATTTATTTCTTAATTCGGTAGAAAATTTAAGTGGTTCAAAAGATTTGTTATCTATTCGTTCAAAAGGAGCAAAAAATAGAAACTTTAAAGTTATTGATGAAATAGAAATTGCAGCTGATAAGGAAACCGCTCAGACGGTTGATAGAATCAATGCTTCTATTACTAAGGCCCAAGTAGAATTAAATGAACTTGGGGCACGGGTCGATGAAGAGAATCTAGCGGTGATTAAATCTGCAGCACTAAGCAAGAAAAAAGAATTGGATAAAAAACTGGCCTTTTACAAAGGTCAACTTCGTGAAGTTAAAAGGCAGGGACGAGAAAAGATTGAAGGAATTGGTCGATTTTTTCAATATCTGAACACCCTTTTGATTCCAATTTTGTTAATTCTGGGAGGAATCACTTACAACCTTATGAGACGTAAAAGCATTGCCGAGGCAATTTAAAGGAGATATGGAAATGAAAAAAAGTATTTTAAAGTTAACACTAACTTGCGTGGTGCTTTTTGTACTCTCAATCCTAACTTATAAATGGGACCACTATCGAGGTGTGGAGCTAGTGGCAGGAAGTGAGTTTTTAAATGCTTTAGATATAGATAATATTTCAAGCTTTTCTATAAGAGCTAAAAACGGAGAGTCGTTAGTTTTTACCAGGACCGGGGATTCTTTTAATTTACAAAATTATAGTAATTATCCTGCCTCAGGGTCTGAGATTAATGAGCTTTTATACAAGTTATCAACAATTTCTGTAAGAGAGAAAGTTTCAGGTAACGACTTTAAAAAATACGGGGTGGATGAATCTGATGCGAACTATCATTTTTCCTTTTTAAATGAAAAAAGCGAAATAGTTTTAAACTTTTATGTGGGTAAGTCTTATAACAATAAGGGGAATTATATTAGAAAGGCCCAAAGCACGCAGATATATCTTAGTGAAAGTCCCTTAGAGGTAAAACTTGATAAAAAATCATTTGTGGAAAAAAATATTTTAGATTTTGATAAAGAAAAGCTTGAAAGACTGGAGTTAAGTGGTGATGTAGTGATCGTAAAAAAAGATGAAGCTTGGGTCATTGATGGTCTTTCTAAAGCGAAATACCAGGATGAATATATTGAAGAGGCGATAGATGATTTGCAAAAAGTAGAATTTGATAATTTCTATCCAGAAGATGATGCAAATGTTGCAAACCTCAGCTTTACCCAGGGCGCAAATATAACTCTAAGCAACAAAATGATTTACAAATTAGCACTGGCCAGAGATAAGAATAGGTACTTTTTAAAGGCCCAGGCAGAAACGCCTGAAGAGATTGTCTTAAATCCAAATGCCAGCAGTGAAAAATTGGAAGAGGTAAATGACCTTATAAAAGTACAAAGTGGTGCGGAAAATTTTAACTTGAGGTTTAAAAATTGGGTTTTTGAAATTTCTGAATATGAATATAATAAATTTATTAAGAAAAAAAATGAATTTGGTAGTGAGTCCTAATGAAAAATAAACTGATCTATATTTTAATATTTTTGTTAGGTGCCTTGGTGGCCGCCACGGGGACAAAAATATATTTTGATAAAAAACCCAAAGAAGAAATAGTTAAATTAGAGGATCGCAAGAAACCTAAGACAAGGTCCTTCTTTGGTGGCCTCTTTGGTGGTGATGACTTTTTTGATGAGGAAGTTTTTAAACAGATGGATCAGATGACTGAAGAAATGATGAAACAGATGGGCCAGGGGATGAACTCTAGGCAAGTGGGTATCAGCAATGGAGAGCTCAATCGATGGGAAGATGAAAATTTTATCTATTTAGAATTTAAACTTGGGGAGATCGATAAAAACTCCCTTAATCTGCAAATAAAAGATGGCAATGTCACTATTAAAGGGCAGACCAAAATAGAAAATACTACCCAAAATAAATTTGGTAGCAGCACAAGTATATCCATTTCAAGTTTTCATAAATCTTTTCCTGTACCTGAAGAGATTCAGGAAGAAGACGTTGTCATTGAGCATAAGGATGGAGCATTGATCCTTAAATTTCCAAAAAAAGCTAAAATTTAAGTCCTAGAGAAAATTTGAAATTGAGTAGGTCAGTATTTTGGTCCAGGCCATCACTGTAGCTTTCGAGACTGACGATATTTTCTAGCGCCAACTCGAGTAGAAAGGCAAGTTTATGAAAAGCGTTTAAGTTAAAACCAAATATTAGTTCAGGTAAAAGTAGAGAGAAACCGGAACTGACCACCCCTCCAGAGTTTGTAGATGATCTACCAAGTCCAATAGTTAGACCTGAATAAAAATGATTTTTTGAAACGCCAACATCATTAAAGTGGTAAAGACCTTGCCCTAAGAGATAAATACGATTGCTGGGAATTTCTGTTGTCGGTGAATTTAATTGGTTTGTCTCCCAATCATATCTTAGTCCTGCGGCCCAACTGACCTTATCGGAAACTCTTTTGCTATAAAGGCCCTGGATCTGAGTAGATGTTCTGGAAGACTCCTGACTTCCAGAAACATTTGATGTGGTTTGGGTTAGAGAGGATGTATAGCTTATTCTAAAAATCCAAAATGTCTTTGCAAGGTATTCTACCATTTTGGCCCCTGATTTTATTAGAGGAATCTCGTTATAGATGCTTTTTATATCATTTGTATAATTTATGTATTGCCCTTTATGAAAGGGAATACGGGCCATTTTATCATTTAATTCCCAAAAGCTATGATGGCGGGTGACTTCTTTGGCAGTGGCAGCAACTGATAAGTTTTTAGTGGTAAAAAGAGATTCTTGTCCCAAACTTATTCCATGTTTGGATCCAAGAGGAATAACAAAAGATCTCGATGTATTGGAGATGGCCTTAATTAAAACCAATTCCTCAGAGTAGGAGAGAAGGGGAAGGAATAAAACAAACCAAATTACTTTTTTCATTTTTATCGATTAATAATTTATATCAATTATAACATGGATATCTAGCTTTAAAAATTTAAGAAATATCAATAAAAAACGAATAGTTTATAGATGAAAAATCCTTGGGCCATAGTCGGACTATTTTTGTACGGAATTTTGATTTCGTGTACTCCACAAACAGATTCCACTGTTTCTTGCGGAGTCGGCGAGACTTATAACTCAGTTACTCAGTCTTGTCTCGCTGGGGCACTACCTCCTAATACTCCACGACCTATAACTAATTCAGTAACAATACTTGAAGACTCGGGTAAGAATCAGGTTTTTTTAGAATATGAAGACATTAATAATAATTTGGCGAGTGATTGCGATATCATTCAAATTTCCGAAGAAATAAATAACGGATCCCCTATCCCTCCTCCTTGCAGTTGTGTAGGTGGGATTTGTTCTTTTGTCATCGAACCCATAAATGATTTTTTTGGTATTTCAGGATTTACTTATAATATCTCTAACGTTTATGGCACTGGAGGGGATAGAGTCGCACAAGTAATTGTGGAACGGGTTAATGATCCTCCTGTGGCCATAACTCCACATGATTTAAAACCAGACCCCAGGCAAAACCAATCATCTACCTCCTCTCTCGTTCCGTTAGTTAACGATATTGATGACTCTCAATTTACTTATGAAATAGTTGGTCTCCCAACTAAAGGAACGATCTCTTTAAACTCATTAACCGGAACCTACATTTATTTTCCAGGGAATAATTTAACTGGAAGCGATCTATTCACCTGGCGAGCGATAGATCCTCATGGAGCATATTCTAATGTAGGGACAATCAATATTAATATTATAGCTGTTGATACTCCTCCCACAGGATCGCCTAAAACTGCTATTGCCGATGAAGATGTGGATATTGAAATTAATTTGCCCTATCAAGATATAGATGGAGATATTCCAAGAATTTGTGTCGTTAGTGAGGTTGAGAACCTTTTAGTTATAGGGGCCTGTAATTGTAGTAATGATGGATGCAAAGTAACAGTTCGTGGTCGACCTCATTATTTTACTTATTACCAGGGCCTAGCAGTTCCCCAAACCAATGCTTCTTTTAATTACAACATCTTTAATGATTTTGATAATACCGGTATATATAAAGTTACTGTAAATATAAATGAAATTAACGATCCCCCTCTTACTCTTTCTCAATCAGTTGTAGGGCCTGAAAGCAATAGTGCTTTTCCACTACCTTTTGATTTTACCTTAAATGGTGGAGTGGATTACGATAACAATGATGGCATTGCGATTAATGATCAAATTTTATCGTATAGTATTTTAACTCTGCCTTCCATGGGAACGCTTACAGGCTGTCTAGATCGTCCAGGAAGTGAGGGCATGAATGACTTAACTTGTACCTTTACGCCCATTGATGGAAATATAAATGGGGTCAATTCTAAAAAAGCAGAACTGACTCATCAAAATATAAGACTTGAAGCGAAGTGGAATGGGAATTCCAGTGATAGCGTGACTTATCAATTAACTAGTGGTGCTAATTTAGGAGTAGAATACGTAGAGGTCACGGGTAATCAAATAAAGGTTCATATCGCTTCAGGACAGACTTTGGCATCTAAAATTGCCAGTTTAATTAATAGCGATTTATATGCCCAAAATTTAGTATCTGCCAACGTGGATGGAGGAGACTTTGTTCAAACCTGGATGCCAGCTCCTTTGAGTTTACAAGTACCAGGGGGATCCGTTGATTTTGATCTCTTTAGTATCGATGCTTTTGATACTGTGGTGAAATCATATCCCCCCCATGGAGCGATCCAAATCAATATAGATGAAACAGAAGATAATCCTGTTATTTGTCAGTACTCTAGATTTGATCAGGCCCAAGAATGTGGAATTTTGGGATGTATTGGGGATACAATGCCGATTGGCAGAATAAAACCATCAAAGTTAAATCAAAGATTTTATGATAAAGCTTCGGCGGTTTGTTGGGTATCCACTGGTTTTACGGTAAATGATTGGGCCATAGGCCCATCCTATATTTTTGATCAGGAAATTAATGAAAAAGATATAGTGATCGTCACTCCCACTAAAGTAGATCAGGGAGGTGGCTTTTTTAGTGAAAATAGTCAACTTCTATATATCTCTAATGTTCAAAGCAGTGATCATAATTTAATTCCGCCCTCTAATATTGAATTTTATTTTAATTCCCAAGAATACAAACCCGGCCAATCTTTTGGGACTCCAGGAGAATCGGCATCAAATTCTGATTTTAGAATTCGCATTATCCCCCAAGGTGGAGTGTATGGAAATGCAGATGTTTCTTTTGATCTTTTAGATTCTCCCGGGAATGGAAAAACCTCTGTAAAGTTTAATGTTAAAGTGAACAATGTAAGTGCCAAGCATAATGGCTGGAAAAACTTAAGTGCGGTGGGACCAAAAACTAATAACTTTGGCCTAACTCTAGATGGAATCCCGACATGTTCTTTTACCCGTGACAAATGTTCTCTTCCCAACGGTACAGTTGATAAATTCTACAAGTGTGTGGGAATTAATGATCCCAATGGAAGGATAACTTCCGGGGCAAAAGATGTAATCTATTTAAACCAAGAAAATGGAACATGTTGGATAAATAACATTTCAGATACTAATAATACTTGGGTTCCTTTTAACACTTTTTGTAATGTCTCTCCTTTAGAGATAGCTACAGAGTGCCAAAGTAATGGAAGCTGTATCTTTAATAATGAAGCCGAAATTAAGGCCTTAACTCCGAATCACCTTAATAGTTTTTATTACAATATGGAAAAAGGTGAATGTTGGCGATCGATTGATACCGCTACAAATATTAATCAAGTCCAAAAGTATACCGCCACAAACGAAATTACTTTGGAATGGGACTATTTCACTACCTCCGGCGTTGGCTCGGTTGAGGGATATAATATCTATCGAAGACTTGCTAATGAAAAATTTGATTATTTTAATCCTATCAACAAACAGATTATTGAATTACAGGAAAATAAATATGTGGATAATGGAGTTAATTCTATTTATGCTCCCACTCCTAAAACAGTTTATTACTATGAAGTGAGACCTATTATTAACGAAATTCCAACGGATACTTCAGAGCCGTTTAAAATGGTTAGAATTACTTCACCTCCTGATAATATGGTTTTTGCTCATAGGTGGATAATGAATGTAAGAATGTGTAAACTCTTGCATTCTGAAAATATCAATACTTTAGATAATTTCAGTTGTCCCTACATTGCTCCAGGGGAAAAAATGGGAGTGCCTGGTATTTACGATATTGGACAAGACTTACTCGTAGATAGGTTTGAGGCGGGATGTTCCTGGACTCTGGCCCCGGTTTGTTCTGGGACCCCTGATAATGCATGTATCGGATTGGCCGATCCCAACACGGTAGTCTCTGCCCCTGCAGATACTATTTATTATAATCGAACTAATGGTACTTGTTATAGAAATATCATTGGAGATAGTTGGCTTGCTATTAATGGTTTATTTGGGGGGCAAATAATTGGGGCCAAACATAGAACCGGACAGATGCCTCCCATTGTTAATGTCACTCAAGAGGATGCGGATACATTTTGTAAAAATACACAAAATAGCATTACGGGGATTTTAGGTCTTACTTCAACTACTACCAACTTGGAGTCAAAATTGCCTTCAAGATTTCAGCAGATGGCCTATTCTTTTTATCATCCAGATTTAACGGATTTTGAAATATCTTCTCTAGAAACGGGACTATCTTTAAATGCAACTCCCAAGTGTAATACCTCTATGGCAAATGGACTTGATAATGATTATTCTGAAACTCAAGTGCCGGATTCAAATACTTTTTATACTCTTCCAGGTTCTCTAACCTCTACGATCAGATCACTGATCACGGGATCTGATCAAACCAAATTATGTCAATCTGCTTTTGGTGTGCAAGACCATGTAGGTAATGTTGGAGAGTTTACCCTGGAGCGAATTGAGTGTTCGACATTTTCTCAATGTCCAGGAGTCTTATTTGGCGAAGCTCTATCATTAGTGGGGGAAAAAGAGGATTACTTTACCGTTCCTAGCGATCCTACTTTTAATTTTTGGACCATGGATGGAGTTCGTGGTCCTTGTGTTGACTCTAATGCTGATCAGGTTTGTGATGGAGTTATAGGTAAGTGGGCAATTCAAGAACAAAATTTTGGTGCTGGAAGGATGGCCATTCCCATGTCTCTACCTATTCAGGTGGATTATCCTACTTTAAACCCGCTATCTCCAGTTAATCCTTATCTATTAGAAATTGGCCCGACTAATGGAATTACTGCCGATCAACTACATGAAGATTCTTGGGCCTTTTATAATCAAAATATCTGGTCCACCAGCGATAAATGTGGATCTATGAGCACCGGAGGAAATTTTAATGATTCAAATGGAGCAGGACAGTTCAGTTTTGAATTCCTCACTTGTGGTGCAGATGCGACTAGCTATTTAACTCTTGGTTCTGAGATGGCCCTTAGATCACTTGATAGCATTCCCTGGACTCTTGAAATGAAAAACCCGAATATCGCCAACGGTTTTTTTAATATGAATGTATTGGATAATAAAATTTTAATAAACTTAGCAACCAATAGTGATTCTGCTCTTAGCACCAACTACCTAGAAATAAGTTCCTGTCTTAATAATCCTTCCTTAGCGGGATGTAATTGTACTGGGAATTGTGCTCAAGTATTAGAGACTAGGATGTTTATTGGGCTTACTACTTCTGAAGTGGCCTCTCCGATGAATGAAACTCTTTTAATCGATACCACCGAAGAGGCGGTTAATAACCGGGAAGATACGGGCTTTCGTTGTCTTAATCCTATTGACCCATCCCTTTATCTAGAATAAATCATAGACTATGAAAAATAAAAAATTCGTAATTACCGGTGGAATTGTTCAAGAATATAGAGGGCATTTCGATTTTTTGAAAAAAAAATATGGCCTTGAACCCTATATTAATTTTTTATTGAATTTTTGGGATTTTATTCTTCTTCAAGTGAAGTCATCTATACTCGCGCGAGAACTTTTAAATCTTTATCAACAATTCTGGGCCTATTTGGAGAAGCTTTTAGACTTTTTTTCTATGCTCAATTGCTATAATTGGGGGGTGAGGGCTTAAAGGCCCCTGTCTCTTCTTCTAATGCCTGTAAAATAGCATCCGCATCGACTTTTTTATCTGTCTTTTTGATCGCTGCTTGTTTGGTGGAAATACTGTCAATTTCCTCTTCCTCCTCTTTTTTTTGAAGAAAGATATATGGTTCAGCGTACATTTTTAGAAAATTCATTTCCTTTTGAAGCCTTGTGGCCTCTTTAAATCCCCCTTTTTTTGCCCAACAAGGGTTAAAAAGGCCTATAAAAAGGAAAAAGAGGTAGAAAATAGTTTTAGGAAAATGATATACCATGCCTAGATTTTAAAATGTTTAACAAGAATTGCAAGTATGAATTTAGATTTTAACCTCAACTCTTATAATTTCGAGCTTCCTCCAGAGCTCATTGCCGAACGTCCGGTAGCGGGAAGGCATCATTCTAGGCTTTTAGTTTATAAAAAGAGTACGGGAGAGATTACTCATACAAGTTTTTTAAATATTTCTGAATATATACCTGAAAAATCCCTGATGGTTTTTAATGAGACCAAGGTTTTTCCTTGTCGGCTACAAGGTAAAAAGAGCACCGGTGGAAAGTGTGAGCTTTTTATTTTAAATACCAAACCAAGAAATGGGCGCTATCACTGTTTAATGAAAACCACCGGAAAAAAGAAAATAGGAGAAGTCTTTTATTTTCCCGAAAACCTCAGTGCGACTTTAATTGAGTCAAGTAGTGATGGAACTTTTTGGGTAGAATTTAATATTAAAGAGATTGCCTCATATTTGGAAAAACATGGAAGTGTACCGATTCCACCTTATATTAGAAAAGGTAATGCTGATCAAAAAGACCGTGAGGATTATCAAACTGTATTTGCTAAAAATACCGGGTCTGTGGCAGCGCCAACGGCAGGACTTCATTTCACTGACAAGGTTTTTAAAAACCTTGAGAGCAAGAATATAAAAAGGGCCTTTGTAACTTTGCATGTGGGAATGGGTACTTTTTCTCCCGTAAAAACGGAAGATATTCGAAAACATCAAATGCATGGAGAAAGTTTTCATATAACTGTAGAAAATCTTAAAAAAATAAAAAATAATCAAAATGTTTTTGCCGTGGGAACTACCTCGCTTAGAACTCTTGAGAGCTCCTATCAAAAAGAGATTGATCCCGATAAGGTTTATGAAACTGATATCTTTCTTCACCCAGGAAAAGAGGTTAAATCAATCAAGGGACTTTTAACCAACTTTCATCTACCAAAATCATCCCTTTTAATGCTGATTTCTTGTCTCATAGGACGGGATGAAGTCTTGCGGATTTATAAAGAGGCAGTAGATAAAAAATACCGCTTTTTCTCCTATGGAGATGCCATGTTGATTTTGCCTTAGACACTATGCTAAATCTCTCCTATGAAATTTTTTACCCCCATTTCCAAATCTGGTAAGGCCAGAACAGGTCTGATTAAGACCCATCATGGGGATATAGAGACCCCTGTCTTTATGCCAGTAGGAACTCGTGCCTCGGTAAAAGGACTTTGGCAGGAAGATCTAGAAGAGCTTAAGTCCCAGATCATCTTGGGAAATACCTACCATCTCTACCTTCGTCCCGGACATGAGTTAGTAGAAAGAGTAGGGGATGGGTTACATGGTTTCATGTCTTGGGATGGGCCAATTTTAACGGATTCTGGTGGATATCAGGTTTTTTCCCTCTCCAAAATGAATAAACTGAGCGAGGAGGGAGTCGTTTTCAAATCTCACCTCGATGGTTCCTCTCATATGATTACCCCCGAGAAATCTATGGAGATTCAACGGGCCTTAGGCGCAGATATTGTTATGGCCTTCGATGAGTGCCCACCCCTTCCTTCAACTAAGGAAGAACTGAAAAAAAGCATGGAGCTTACTCTGAGATGGGCCAAGAGATGCCAGAGTGTCTCTCTTAAGGGGTATCAAAACCTATTTGGGATCATCCAAGGGGGGCTTGAGCTAGATTTGAGGCTTGAGTGTATGCAGGCCCTAGAGGAGATGAATTTTCCAGGTTTGGCCCTAGGAGGACTTTCCGTAGGGGAGAAGAATGAAGAGATGGTGGAGTTTTTAAATAATTTCGTCCATCTTATGCCGGAAAATAAACCACGCTATTTGATGGGGGTGGGAAATCCTCTAGATATCCTTAATGGGGTTAGGGCCGGACTTGATATGTTTGATTGTGTTCTCCCAACGCGAAACGCTAGGAATGGTCAATTTATTACCTCATTAGGTCCTTTGAATATTAAAAAAGAAAAATTCAAAGAAGATCAAAGAGCACCGGATCCCAGCTGTGGGTGTAAGGTCTGTGCCCGGTATTCTCGCGCCTATATTCGTCATCTCTACAATGTGGGTGAATATCTTGCAGGACAGCTAATAACCTTCCACAATATCCATTTTTACCATCAGATGATGGAAAATACCCGGCAGGCCATTAGAGAAGATCGATTTGAGTCCTTTTTTCAAGAGTTTAGAAAGAATTACACCTCTGCAGAATGGAAATGATTTACTGCCCTGATTGACGAATAACCCCATCCAATTTATAAATGGTCTCAATTGGACTTAACCTAAAAAGGAAAAATTATGTTGGACTTTTTTATCTCTCCTGCTTTTGCAGAAGCAACAGCACAAAAACCAAATGCTATGATGTCATTCATGCCGTTTATCCTAATTTTTGCAGTTTTTTATTTTTTGATGATTCGTCCTCAAAAAAAGAAATTGGAAGAAGAGAAAAATCTTTTGGCCAAGTTAGGCAAAGGCGATGAGGTTTATACTAAATCGGGAGTCCTAGGAGTTATTCAAGGACTAACAGATAAAGTCATTACTCTAGAAGTTTCTGATGGGGTAAAGATGAAAGTTTTAAGAGGACATATCGCAGGATTTTCTGCACCTCTATTTGAAACTAAAGAGTCCAAAGGAAAATAATGTTTGGTCTTGGCGCAGGTGAATTAGCGATTATTGGAGTGGCGGCCCTTATCTTTATAGGGCCGAAGAAGCTACCTGAACTGGCAAGAGGTTTAGGAAAAGGTATTCGTGAATTTCAAAAGGCCAAGGATGACATTAAAGATCAAATTGATAATCCTCCGGAAGATATTGATGCAACAAATCAGTCTCCGGAGAAATCTTCTAAAATTTAATTTACTTACAACACAGCTTTAAATTATAATTTCCATGATTTATCCCTTTTTTAGGAGTTCTCGATGAAACGGAATTGGTGGTACCGATTTAGCTTTCTTATTGCTATGGCCTCATTGGCCATCTTTGTTTTAGTTCCCACTGTGTTGAAATTTGACCGTGAAAGCACATACCCTGTTAAATCTCGACTGAATCTAGGCCTTGACCTGCAAGGTGGTCTTTATATGGTTCTGGGGATTGATTTTAAAAAAGTTTATCAAGATGAAATCAAAGGTTATGCCAGAAGAATGGAATTTCTCTTAAATGACGAGGGCATAAAAGCACAAGTAGGTTCTTTAAATAAAGAGCTTGCTGATGATCCCTTCCATTCTATCAGGATTGTAAATCCTGTTGAGGTTGCTAAGGCCAAAGAGCTGATTAAAAAATATTTTGGCAGCGTTATTAGGCTCACTCATGAAGAAGATGAGGTCTTAACTTATGGCCTTTCTAAAATAACTAAAACCAACATCGAAGAACAATCAGTAACCAAATCTATTGAAGTTATTCGAAATAGAATTGATGAGTTTGGGGTGACTGAGCCAGAGATTGTCTCTCAAGGTGATGACCGCATCGTTGTTCAGCTTCCAGGTGTTAAGGATATTGAACGGGCCAAAGAATTAATTGGTAAAACGGCCAAGCTAGAATTTAAAATGGTTAATGATAAGGTTTCTCCTGCAACCCTTGCTGGTTGGCTGAAAAAGACAGAAGCGGCTGGAATCAACTTTAAAAAAGGTCAACGTTTTTCTGAGTATATTCAAACCGTAAATGAATATCTTAAAAAAGATATTCCTGAAGGTTATGAACTGGCCTTTGAAAAGAAAGTAAATAAACTTACTAATGAGCTTACGACTAAAATTCCATATCTGGTAGAGGCAACTCCACAACTTACTGGAGAGGCCCTTCAAGACGCTAGAGTGCAAATTGATCAGCAAAAAAATCAACCCTACGTCTCTTTAAATTTTAAATCTGCTGGGGCCAAGGCCTTTGAGGAGATCACTGGTAAAAATATTGGCAATAGAATGGCCATTATCCTTGATGGCAATGTCTATAGTGCACCTAATATTCAAGCAAAAATTGGTGGGGGGAGAGCGCAGATTACCTTAGGCACTGGAGGTTATAACAAGATGTTAAAAGAGGCGCGAGATCTAGCACTTGTTCTTCGGGCCGGAGCTCTTCCAGTTCAATTAGACTTTTTAGAACAAAGAACGGTTGGACCAAGTCTTGGTGAAGATTCCATTATGAAGGCCAGAACGGCTTCCTTAATAGGAGCTGCTTTAGTTTTTCTCTTTATTTTATTTTATTATAAACTATCTGGCGCCATTGCCATCGTCTCCTTAGTTTTAAATATTATTTTTGTCTTAGGAATTTTAGTTGGTTTTGATGCCACGCTAACTCTTCCTGGTATCGCCGGTATCGCCCTGACTATTGGAATGGCGGTTGATGCTAATATTATTATCTATGAGCGGATACGGGAAGAAGTGCGCAAGGGCCTTGGTTATTATAAGGCCGTTGAAGGGGGATTCGCCCAGGCATTTTGGACCATCCTTGATGCTAACGTCACAACAGCACTGGCCGGCCTTTGTCTTTTAAATTTTGGAACAGGCCCGATTAAAGGATTTGCTGTAACTCTTTTGATTGGGATTTTTGCTACGATCTACACAGCTTACTTTGTTAGTAAGTTACTATTTGAATTTTATATGAATAAAGTTGAAGGCCAAGACCTCAGTATTTAGTTGGGAGAAAATTGAGATGATTGAAATAATTAAAAGTAATACTAAATATAATTTTGTCTCCAAGTTTGGAGTCACTACAATAATATCTAGTATCCTCGTTTTGATTTCTTTGTATGCCATATTTTTTAAATTAACTTATGGAGTTGATTTCAAAGGAGGGGCGGAAATTCAGGCCAAGTTTAACCAGAGGGTAACCCTGAATACGTTGAGAAAATCGCTTAAAAGTTATGGGCACAAAGGGGCCTCAGTGCAAACTATTGGCGAGGCGGATCAAAATGAAGTACTGATTAAAGTTGCTGGTACTGAAGCGAATTTAAATGAAATTACTCAAAAGGTCAGTGACTCTTTAAAAAAAGATTTTAAAACTCAAGGGATTCAAATTAGAAAAGTGGATATCGTAGGTCCTAAAGCGGGGGCGGCACTTAGAGTTTCCGGTTTCCAGTCGATGCTTTGGGCCTTATTGGCAATTATGCTCTATATTGGACTTCGCTTTGATTTTAAATATTCACCAGGCGCTATCATAGCTCTGTTTCATGATGTCAGTATTATCTTAGGACTTTTTGCCTTCTCTGGAATTGATTTTACGCTACAAACAGTGGCGGCGCTTCTAGCGGTTATTGGTTACTCAGTTAACGATACGGTTATTGTCTACGATAGAGTTCGCGAGCATGAGCAAAAAGATAAGCAGTTGCCTTTAAGTTCTCATATTAACACAGCGATTAATGAAACCTTATCGAGAACTATTTTGACCTCTGGTACTACTCTCTTCATTTCACTAACCATGTATTTCATGGGAGGACTCGCCATTAAGGATTTCTTTCTATGTATTTCTCTTGGGGTTATAATTGGTACTTACTCTTCAATTTTTATTGCGGCACCAGTTACATTGGGAATGCAAAAAATACTAGGTGATACTAATTAGTCAGATTCATATTCTGGGGACACATTAGCGGGAACGCAGCCAAATCTTTTATCATAGGAAGGAAGCCCTCCGGTAGTTTCCCCTGCATCAGCACCAGTTGATAGCGCACTTCTATCTCTTACCGTATAGAGCTCTTGATAAGATTTTTTTATATAGGGGTGAACTGGATCTGGAGGATAGTAAAAATAAAGAGTCCTCTGTCCTGCGGTAACTTCATCCGGTTCCACCTGCAAGTTTCCTTCCTGATACCACCAAATCTGTTCTAATAAACTTTGTCGAATTAGCAAAACATCATCAGGTGCTTCAGTGGTGGAGCCATCTTCTTCCACTAAATTTATCTTTTGCCTAAAGGCGATATAAAGTGCCTCGGTATCGACCCCAACATATTGTCCTAAGACAATAAAGGAAGGATCGACTCCCTGGTAATCCTCTTGGGTGGGGCATTTTCCTCTTCCTGTTTTAGGATCGACAAAAACTCTCATCATATAACCAAGGGTAGGGACTGTGGACTCCTCTTCTGATTGAGGAGCATTCGGCCATTGGAAAGGAACAAAATAATCTACAGTAGGGGGGGTGGTATTAAATTGTCTTATAATTTGTGTTTCAATAATTTCATTAATATCCATACGACTATCTTGATTTACATCGGAAAAACGAATATCGGTGGTATCCCATAACGAAAAGGCCTGGGGAATAAGTTCAAGTCGAGGATATGTAGGACGGTCAATGTATCCAAGGTTTTCAATGTCATGACAAAAAAGATTTGGATCGGGCGGTCTAACAGTAGGCATTTCTCGGTCATTATAATAAAAATGCAGTCTGGCGGAATTATCATAAAAGGAAGTTCTTGATTGAGGATCAAAGGCACCAACTCGAGTGATACAAGTATATTGCGAAATAGGGCTTAATTTTAAAACTCCGGGAAAAGGGGTTAGGCCGTCTTGAGGATCTCTTCTATAGATTTGGATGCTGCTTGATGCTGGATCCGTAGTATTAGTTCCCTTTTCTACTAATCTGCCTGTATAGGTTCGATATTTAACAAGTGAATTTAAATTAACGGTAAAGCTGTTTCCGCTAATGGTTGCGAGATTGAGATCTTGAGTACTGACACCATCGCTTACTTCAAAAACACAACTTGGGGAGACACCATTGGCCGGGTCATTGGTGAGTTCATTGTTACACCAGCCTTGGAGATTTTCCATTTCAGGATTTTCTGAAATTCTCTGATCTACAGCAACTGAGGCAAAAAGCGTTGGCCCCTCGATGGTGGCCGCACATTTGTGCTCACATCCAAGGTTTATGATTTCAGATTTTTTATTATTACATGAGCAAAAATCGGAGTTGATAAAAACAGCTTCATCAGGTCTCGCGGTTAGAACTCCGGGAACACAGATATCTTTTGCCGCTGCAAAGTTGTCTAATTTGAACTGCCTATCTTCTTCATCAATATTTGCTAGCGATTCTTCTAGTTCCTCTTCTAGTTTTAACCGCTCATCTCGGTCGGCCACATGATTTTGAGTTAGATCGCATTCGGTAGAGCAGGTTTCGGCCAGAGGATCGACGTAACCCTCACAGATATCCACTGTAGCGGGGTCAAACGGGTCGATGAGTGTTCTGCCTGGATAGGGGTCATCTGCACAGGAGACAAGGAAAAAAGCTAAAGTAAAAGAGTAAACTATATTCATTTATAAATATTTCGGAAAAAACAGAGAAAATCTTTATCTTAAAAGGGGAAAAAAGAATCCTTTATTTTCAATATCTTGACCCAAATGCTGCAAGGCCTGTAAAATTAATAACAAGGCAAGTTATTTAGGAGTATCTATGACTAAGGCAGATTTAATTACGGCGATGGAAAAACAAGCAAACCTCACTCATAAGCAGGCGGAATCTATAGTTAACATCTGTTTTGAGAGTATGATCAAGTCTCTTTATGGCGATGAGAGAATTGAGATTAGGGGATTTGGTTCTTTTGCCAATCGAAACTATAAGGCCTACGAAGGGCGCAATCCCAAGACTGGAAAGGTTGTTAAAGTAGAGCCAAAAAAAGTTCCCTTTTTTAAGGTTGGAAAAGAGCTTAAAGAGATGGTGGATGCGGGCAAAGATAAATACATTATCAGAGAAGCCTAGAGCGTCGCAAAAATACCTTCTATTCATTGACAAAAACCACCATTAAAGTGATATTTTTCTCTTCAATGGTGACGTGCCTGAGTGGTCCAAAGGAACGGTTTGCAAAACCGTCCAGTCGCCGGTTCGAATCCGGCCGTCACCTCCAAATAAAAGCTACTGATTGAATGATCGTGTAGCTTTTTTTTTATCTAATTAAAATTATTCACACGAGGTTTCAGTTACTTAATCATTTCTTTTGGCCCCAAACTGTCTGGGACTGTCTAGCACTTTCACTGATTGGCTTAATTTGTGCTTAACTTGTGCTTACGAAACACAGCACCATAAATTTCTAAGCACAAATGGCCTATTTAGCAATAGCAAAACTCCTATACGCCTTTGTAGTCGCTGTTTCAGCGATCACAAGCGGCTGGACAAAACAGCACTTTTTCTCGTCGTCACCATATTAATTTTCACCAAAAAAAGGAGGAAATTAATGAGCAAACGAAACAAAATTGTACAAGAATCACCCGAATCCGAGGTCTTGAAAGCACTGCGGTTAAAAGTTGATCTTTCGGTAAGGAAATTGGCCGAAGCAATGGATATGTCAAAATCCAGAGTCCACCAAATGGAATCTGGCCGAGAGAATATTTCCCAGGACTATATTCAAAAATTCTTGGATGCCGTGCAATTATCTTGGGATGACTGGGCCTTTCAGATTAGCAAGAAGGACAAATTTTATGGCATGAGGGATAAGTGCCATGAACTCCTTAATTCAATTGAACCAAGCAAGTTGGAACAGGCTCATGAACTTCTATTAGGTTTATAAATTTCTATCTCAGGGTTAATTTTAAGATTGTGGTATTTCAAGATCAACTGTTTCAATAGTTCGCTTTTTAATAAAATAATTTAGGAAGCTCTTGGTTATCTTGTTTTTTTATTTTCTCTATACAGCTCCTTCAAATTGTGCATTTATATTAATTAAATTTGAGCCCAAAGTAGAAATTTTACCCTGGCTAGAGATTTATATTCTTTTTGTCTTTTCAAAATCCAAACTAACTATTTTTAAAAAATTTGAATTTAAGAAGGAAATAAATTGGTCCAACCGAGAGGCATTAAATGAGAAAGAATGGATTATAACTCATAGTTTCTTGAAGGATTTAGAAGAAATAAAGAATGTAACTCAAAAATCTTTAACTAGGTTGGAAAATAGTATAACCTCCTCTCTTGAATCTAAATTTCTTGAAAAATAATATATTTTGAAGGAGTACCGGATTAATTAATAAAAATCATTTTTTTGTCTATGCTTAAAATACCTATAATCTTATAAACAGTCCGGTAAAGTAGGGGCCGAATCCTCCACCGGATTTACGGTGGTGGGTCACCCCTCCCCAATATGAATCATAAGTATTTTTAATCACTTAAACCTAGTTCTCAATCGGGGATTAGGCCACATAACTGCTTCCATCACAGAAAATCACTAAGCATCACTGCATTTGTGCTTCATAAGTGCTTTAAAAATGCTTTATGAAAAAGATCCACCCAAATTAATGACTACACAGTGTCTCGGCAACTGCCCTACACAGTGTAGTCGATTGTTTTTAAAGGAGACATTGTGTCTCCAAAAAAGAGCGATTCAACTAAAATAAAGGAGAATTGCTATGACACAAAAAAGGAAATGGACCAGAAGGTCAGATACAAAAAAAATGACCAAGGAGGCCCTCATATTAAAGTACATGAGAGAGTCCAAAAAACTTTCAATGAGAAAGGTCGCAAAAATTATTGGAATCAGTGATGCACAGATCAACCATGCAGAGAATGGAAGAAAAGACCTTCACCCAGATTTTATTCTCAAAGTCATTCAGGCCTATGGATATTCTTATAAAGATTTTTTGGATTTCTTGACAGAAAAGAAAGAGGCTCCAGAACACACCCTATCTGAGTGCATCGTGGTGTTGAAGCGATTTTCACCAGAGAAGCTGAAAACTTTGAAAACAATTCTTCAAAGCTTTTAAAGGTTACTGGTTTCGGCCTTTGACCCTGCAAGAGTTCAAGGCCAAAATCAAAAAAAATTCAAATAGTAATTTTTTATTTAACTTGTGATCGCATATCTTTTTCAGCTGTAGAGAGAGCTTTTCCAGAAAAAATATTATCTAATATAAAGGCAAGTCTTACACCTGCCTGAAGGATTCTTTGGGAGAGCATATTTTTATGGAATTTATAATAACGATCAAGGTTAAAGTTGGAGACATCTTGGCCCATTTTAAGCAAAACCCCTGATCCTTCGTAAGTTACTGCCCTTAAACCCTGTGATTCATCTGCCCAAGTCATATAGGTCCCACTGGCCCATCTTTTATTATTTGAATCCCAGGCCATTAAAGATTCGGCAAGCTTATTACTAAAATCCAGATTGTGTTTGATATTTTGAGCATATTCCCCGGGAGTTTTTGGTAAACTAGGAATCCAGTAACAATTCTTGTGAAGATTCTTTCCACAAGGCATCACATGATTTAACTTACCTATTAAAACTCCCACTAAATAATCATCCCAGAGATTATGTAAGCTTGTCTTGACACTTTCGGGTCCCTTTTCTGTGCTATATTTAAAATCTAATCTAATAGAGTTTCCTCCTCTATCTTCCGGCCTTCCAATATGAAGAGGTTGATGAAGGTCTGCGATCAAATGACAGATGTATCGCAAGGCCTCTTCATTATCTGCTTTCTTTCCGGGGTTTTTATAACCCTTGCGCAAATTGTCTTCATATTCTATCAATTTAACAATGGCATCACCCTTGGGATTTTTAGGGGTATTTAAATAAGTCTTTCCGTTCGGAACTGTTACAAAATGCCAGACTCCTTGGGTCTTTCCAAAAATGGTGTCCCAGATAGTATCAGGCCAATTGCAAGCCTGTGGTAAAGTATCAAGCAAATTTAACCCCAAAATCTTTTTTAATTCGGTCTCAGTCTTTTTATTTACAAGTTTTAAGGTGATAAATGCCACTGAACTATGACCAATATTTTTCCAGGCAAGTACGCTACTTGAAACTAAAAAAGAAGTGATAAAAATAACTCCTTTAATTTTCCTCATTTTTGCTCCTAAATAATTTTTTATGGACCTAATTATCTCATGAATATGATTAAAAAGTTAAAAGAAGTTGATTGTAATAGTCATGTGCTCAATTAGGGTCTTCTTTTTCTAGACAATAATAAAAGGGGGGGGTTGGAATTTAATTGAGTGGGGGATTTTTTAGGATTCATCCCTCTTTATTTTATACTTTTTTGAATTCAGATCAATCATTAAAATTTTACACATTAAGATGAGTAGACTTTACGTATTTTTTAAATAGTTTGAGGACATTTCCCAATTTCTTCTAAGTAGGGCTTACATTTTAAATTGCTGCATTGGCTGGATCTCCATTTAAAAATGGCCTTCCTACCAATACATTTATCAGTTTTAAAAAGAAGATTGACTTCGATTCCTTTTTCCCCGGATTCCAAGATTTTTTGAGTTAAATCCAATTCGCTAATTTGATAAAGGGTCTCCTTCTCTATACTCATTTCGGTGATAAAATGTTTTATAGCATAGATTTTGGCACTATTTGGTGAAAACCAGGGAGGAAACTTAGCTATATTCGAATAAGTCGGGATAGATAGAAGAACAGTTAAAAAAAATATTATCTTTTTCATTAATCGCTTTCCTTATCTTCACAAAGAGTTTCACCAATGACCATCAAGGGACATTCTTGGTCGTCACAGGCATCTGCAAACCACATCACAACAAAGGTTTTTTTTGAACATTCTTTAGAGGTAAAAACAATATTACCCTCAAAAACATTGGAGCCAACATTATACATTATTTCTTTAATCTCAATTTTTTGAATATGATAAAATACATTTTCAGAAGATTTTTTTTGAATTCTGATGAATTCTTCCATAGTTTTTAATTTTGCTAGCTCAGGGGTAAACCATTGGGGAAATGGATTGTCTTCAGAGTAGGCAGGTATTCCAGAGCAAAAATAGAAAAGGAGAATAAAAAGAAACCGCATCATGTTTTAATAACCCCATTTATCTTTAGGGTTACATTAATCGAAGAATCAAAGCAATGAAAACTATAATTTGTAAAATATACTTTCTTGAGCTAAGCATCAATGGCGATAATTAATATGGGCATCCTGGAATTCCCCGTTCTTTAAGAAAACATTTATACATATTTTCAATATTTTTTCCAAATGGGGGGGAATACATTTGTTTATTTGGATTCGTTTTTCCACGAATCCAACTATTAATACCAAAAATATAGCCGTACTTTTTTGATTGAGGGTCACCTCCTATCCAAGGCCCTCCGCTTGATCCCCCCGTAAACTCATTCTCAGATCTTATAAATGGTCTCTCCCCAGTATGTAAGTTGTATAGATTAATTAAGAGCATATTTCGATTGCCTGCAAAGCGTCCAACCGCAGGGTAGCCTAGTGTAAATTTGGGGGGCCTTGATAACCCTTTAATTATCCCATGACAGCAAAATTTTTCTGGCACCTTTTTACTAAAGGTCGCAATAACAAAATCAATGTCCCATCGCACTCGTCCCACACGCTTCCATGGACCGAAAACCATATGTCTTTTAACCCCGTAGTATTCATGTTTTCTTTTATCTATAAACCCATATTCAGGGACAAAAGTATGCCAACGGGATGGCTTTCTAGTCTTTTGGTCATAGAAGCAATGCGCCGCCGATAGCATGCCTATCTCTTTAGTCTTTTCTAGGTAAATTAAAGAGGCTGTACACCTAAAATCACCAGTGATACCCTTTTTATTATAGAGAAGGACTCCTGTTGGTCGATATAATGGAGTCAGCTCTTTCACTTTAATGGCAGGGCCTTCTGTCAGCTTTCCAGCAGAATCTGTAAGTTGATCTGGAATATTTCTTGGATTAGATATTATTAGGGAACGTCCAAGAGGTTCCTCAGACTGACTAAGACCCCTAAGATCTTTAGGGTCTACTTCCATCTCTTCAGGAATCGCCTTCTCAATTCTTTCTGGAGTCCAATATTTCTTAAGCTCCTCAGTTGTCATGGAGTCGTATTCATGATCCTCAATTCCATCTATCGCAGATTCAACACCCGACATCGTTACACATTTTTTTGCTATCGGGCATTCTTCCTTTTCACTTACTTTACAACTGACAGTTACTGATTTTCCTCCACAAACCGCCAGCCCAGTACAAATATGATGAACTTTTCCAGATTTATCTTTTAAAGTAACTTTAGTCTGCTCTTTAGGTTTAAGGTCACATTTAGAAAGATCTTGACCCCCTGTCGCCCCACCTTTTCCCGGAGGCGGCGCCCAGCCCTGTGTCGCAAACAATAAGGCAGTTAGTGGAAGAATTAAAAATAGCTTTTTCACTTTTGTCTCCTGATTAAGCTACTTCCTATTATACCACGAAGCTTGATTTTATTTATCAAGTAAGGCGGTTATAGCTAAAAATTGAATTTCCCTTTAGTATCCCGTAAAAAGCTGTTGACCTGAGGAGGGACAAGGAATTGAAAAGACACTTCTAAATAAAATTTGTTTTAAAGGGTTTAAATTTTCTATAAGTATAAGGCCCATAAATCGCACAAGCGGGGTGATCAAGGGAAAAAAGATATCAAGGTTAGGGCCGGATAAAAAATAGGCCTTAGAGCTTAAATAAAAAGGTTGATGATATCGGTTGTAAGTTTTTATTCCTAATAAGGGGAGCTGTTAGGAATAAAAGTGAGTTGGTGAGAGAATAAGCAGATCTTTTTTGTGATATTTTACGCACTGTTTTGTTAAAAACATTCAAATTTTGATTCTTCGAGAATTTAATCTTAAAGTATTTCATTAATAGATATATTTATAGGGAGGGCAGTATGTTTTTTAAAATGATTTTTCTTGTTTTTTTCTGTTTTGTTCTCGCTTTTAGAGCCTACTCTGTTGAAGTGGGGGATCGGATCAAATTCATCTGGAAAGGTTTTGTTAACTCAACTGAGGCACCGATTGAAAGAAGGATATCTGCAGAAATTATTGAGTATGATAGTGTATTGAAATTTTATTTATTGAGGGAAGAAAAAATTAATGAAAAAGGTGTAAGTGAAATTTCTGAAAGGTGGGTGAGATCAAATAAATTTCCTGATAAGTATGAAATTGCCCATATGGTTAATCAATGTCAGGAATTTAATGGAGTGATAGAGGTGCTTAAAGTATTTTCCGAAGTTAAAAATATGGTCAAGTTAGTGGAGGTTTGTAAGACACCTCTGATTCATTTTGACGTTTACCCTCCCTTTGAAAAAGGGAAGGCTTTTTATCATGGACCTTTTCCAATATACGGTCTGGCAATGGCCGAAGATTTTAATTATCCAGAATTTGTTTTATATTCCGAAAATATAATTTTTAATGAGATTTAACTCTTGCTTTTAATAGAGATTAAAGGATGTTATTTTTTAAATTCTATTAAATATGAACCAGGGTTTCCAAAGTACCGTGATATGTCTGCGTCTATAGGTACGAGGCATCTTCCCTTAGTATCGGCTGTTATTTTAGGTATAACCTTGCCTCCCCCAAGTTCTTTTTTCAGCATTAGCATGAAATCATTCAGGTGACTTTGAAATTCTTTATCTAAATCTTTGTATAGTCTTTTTCCTAAACCATTTTTATCTTTTTCTTTTAATACTTCACTGTCGATAAATTTAGCAACATCCCTGTGATTATTATGTCCTCCTACGTAACCCCAACCTTCTTTTTGGATGGCCCAGAAAGGAATAATTTGCTCTTTTGTGATTTTTTTCTTACGAAAATATTCTAAGACCTTAAGCTTTGGATCAACCTTGATATCGGCTTGTCTGTGGGTTAATCCGTCCGTATACATGTAAAAAACTGTAGTTCTCTTGTACTTTCCCCGAGCTCCTCCGTTAGTAGAACTCACTTTCATCCAAAATTGACTTTTTAGAGAGACCTTGAACTCCATCTCATTACCCTTTTCCGTGCTTTTAAAAATTAAATCAACATTTCTACATGTGCTCCGGTGGTATGACTCTGTTTTGAAAATTTCATCAGTTACACCAATAGGAAAAACTACACATTTTTTAGCCATTGGACATTCTTCTTTTTCAGTTACCTTGCAGGAAATTGGGATGGTTTTACCTGCACAACTGGCTTCGCCAGTGCAAAGAAAGTGGGTTTTCCCTTTTTTGTCAGTAAAATCAAACTTTTCCTGATCTTTAGGCTTGAGATCGCATTTGGAAAGGTTTTGACCCCCTGTCGCCCCACCTTTTCCCGGAGGCGGCGCCCAGCCCTGTGTCGCAAACAATAGGGCAGCTAGGGGAAGAATTAAAAATAGCTTGTTCATAATGAACTCCTTTTTAAATCACCTTCTATTTTACCACAATTCCCGACCATCGTGATCAGGAAAATAGATAACTTAGCTCCTTCTAAATAAATTAAGTTGATAACTAAAGATTAACTCAAGGTCGAATCTAGAAATTAAACAAAGGTTATATAAAAAATTTAGTTAAGGTTGAATTTATTTCGTTATTTCACAAAAGTGGAATTTTCCTTTCCTTATTTTTAAAAACAAGAAAAGCTGCGCTGACCTTTCTCCTCTCTCCTTAAGTCGCCAGGATCTTCCTAAGGCTCTCTCATTTTCATCATTTCTTCTATGTTCCTATATGAAAGCGGGTATGCTAGATACCAACGGGCAAAAAGGAGCACAAACTCAGCCTCAAATCTTGAGTAACGATTTCATAATAGGCCCTATCCTGAATGGGACCTATGAGATTATCATAAGTAGATTTTTGGGGAAGAGGGGAAATGTTGTGATAGAACTGGTTTAATGCACATGATTTTTAAAATATAGACAATTTTCAATTTTGCTATCAGTCGGTTTGCACTTAAAATCAGTACAGGAGACTGGTCGCCAAGTATAGTATGCCCTTCTTTCCACGCAATTTGGGGTACTAAAAACTACCTCAATATAGTAGCTTTCTTCCGTTATTTTTAGATTTACGTATGTTATATTGTAGAATATGTCCCTATATTTTGAGTTTTGTTCCATGTCAGAAATAAAATTTTTAATAGATAATAATTTTGCCTTTTTAGGTTTAAACCCAGATGGAAAAGAATCTGATTTTGCCTGAGATACTTGGGTCAACAAAAGGAGTAAAATAGGGAGGATGAAAAATTTCATGACCCATCCTTTACTGAGCATTCATTTAGTTCAGACCAAATGGCCATACAGTAATCATTTTCACAGGCACTGGAAATCCACTCTTTCTTAAAGGTTCTATTCTCACACTCAGGGGTATTAAAATAAATTTTACCATCATAAATGTTTAGGCCATTATCAAGGACTTTTAGGTTAACATCAATAACCTTAATTCTATAATAACTCTTATTTGAAGGTTTTCTCATTAATTCTATAAAATCATTTAGTAAAAGGATTTGAACCTTTTTTGTATTAAAAGAACTTGGAAAAGTATTCGTGCCGGAAAATACTTTTATAGGCAGAATTAAAAATGCTGTAATAATAATTAACTTAAATATATTTTTTTTCACTTTAGTTTATTATCAACCACAAAAGTATCTCCTGTAAATCCAAAATAACTTCTTATTTTAAAAAGCCTCGTGAAATTGCTCAAAATATCAATTAAGGCAACCTCGTTATTTTTTTACACTTTCCCTTCGTTTTTCCTACTTTAGCACAATTAATTACATCAATGATCCAGTCTTCTAAGATTGATGATCTCGTAAGGGTTCGGGGTCTTTTACCCCTAGGTCCAACACGAGAGTTTATACCAATTATATATCCATACTTACTCCCATCAGAATTGCTTCCAATCCAAGGCCCACCACTTATTCCTGTATCTAAATTACTAGATATTTCTTTATAATACACCTTTCTTTGTCCAGTTTGATATCCACCTGTTTTAATGCCATTCCATTTTATTAAAACATCCCAAAGGTCTCCCTGAAAATCTGTTCCAGGTACGGAAGGGTACCCCAAAGATAACCCTGGAGCGATTCCACCATTTGCGATTAAACCATAACAACAGAAATCTGTTGGTATTATTTCATCAAGTATAAGAATTGCAAAATCAAAATTCCAAAATGAAAAGTCCTTTCTTTTTATAAAATTGGCGGGAAAAACTATACTCCTTACAGCATAGGCTTTAGTATTTTCAGGGTTTCCAAGTTTATCTTTTAAACCGGCCATAGGGGTAAATTCAGCTTTATTAATTAACATAGTCCTATTTGGATTCATTAAACAATGAGCAGCAGTAACAACCGCAATGCTTCCTGTTTTTTTTCCTTTGGGATCTAATGAAATTGTTGACCCTGAGCAAGCCCCAGCATATTTATTATTGATATACTTATGATATTTTCCAATCGGCTTTAAAAAAGGATTAGATATTTGTACTTTCACACCTTTTCCCGCTTTTTGTCCTTGCTCCCCAAAGTAATTTATTAGATTGAGCGGTTCGGCCAGGTAGGTAGGATTTTTTTTTGTCTTTAATTCAATAAATTCGAAAGGGTTTTCAATTTTATCTTCAAATTCTGGCATTGGCCAAGGCATAGAGCTTTCTCCTCTCTCGATTACTCTTCTGTCCGACTCTTGGATTCGATCCGGAAGGTCATAAATAAGTACTTCATCGTTATTTTCTAAATTTTGGGAGGTGTCCAAATGAAAATTAGAAAAACTAATACACTTTGAAGCCATGGGGCAAGCTTCTCTCTCGCTCACTCTACAGCTGACAGGTACTGACTGGCCTCCACAAACCGCAATTCCAGTACAAATATAGTGTACCTTCCCGGCTTTATCTTTGAGAGTAATTTTTGTTTGCTCTTTTGGTTTCAAATCACATTTTGATACATCTTGACCGCCAGTCGCCCCACCCTTTCCTGGAGGTGGCGCCCAGCCCTGTGTCGCAAACAATAAGGCAGCTAGTGGAAAAATTAAAAATAGCTTGTTCATCATCATCTCCTTTTTGAAGCACCTTCTATTCTACCACAACACCTGACTTAATTGGTTGCAAAAAAGAAAGAAATTTAATTTTCAAATAAAATGAATAGAAGAATCAATGTTAAATAAACTATTGTTAAGTTAATTGGTAACTTGGGCGAACACCACGTTCTAGCTCGATCCTAAAAGTTCCGTTATTCTCCCTAGATGATTTTTGATCCCAAATATCCCATTTATCTTTTTCACGAATACACAGATATGCGCAAAGGCCACAATACCCTATCCTTCATCGTCATAAATAAAATTAAAAAAGAAATCATGACTGGATCACTGTTTTTATTCGTCGCAAAGAATAGAAAGGCCGCTAAGGCCATTTTCTTTGATGGC
Source organism: Campylobacterota bacterium (assembly GCA_003650125.1). GTDB lineage: Bacteria > Bdellovibrionota > Bacteriovoracia > Bacteriovoracales > Bacteriovoracaceae > SMWT01. The sequence goes on along the minus strand of QNFX01000001.1, from coordinate 8,388 downwards.
AATGGCCTGGTGCTCATTCATAAAAAACTCGAACGTGGCCGTTTTATGTCTTTTGATCGCATTTCTGAAGTGACTGAGATCAACTCCAATGAACTAAATCTGATTTTAAATGGCGGTCAAATTCCTCTCAGCAAGTCAGGAAAAAAAATATTACGAAAAAGATGATTTTTTTCTGGGCCTATTGTGTTGGCCAACTTAAAATTTATCTATGTATGACTTTGATAAAGAAAATGACAAAGAATTTTTAAGGGAAGCCGGCAAACTTCTTCAAGAAAAAGTTCTCACCCTTGAAAAGCTAGTTGCCCAAAAGCAAAAAGAAAAAGAAAAGGATGTTAAAATTCTTCAAAAATTAAGCGAAGAATTAAAGGCCCTTAGAAAAAGAGTCTTCGATTCCAAACAGGAAAGAAAGGCCAATAGTCCAAAAAATAAAAGAAAAAAGGGAAAGCTTCCCCATAATAAATCCAAAAATGAAAACCATGAAGATGAAGAGATAACTCTTGATCAGAAAATCATTGAATACAATCTTGAAGATGGCCTATGCCCTAAATGTGGAAGTGATAAAGTCTCTGAAATGAAAAACTGTTTTGAAGAATCTTCAGAGTTTGAAGTCATCGAAAGACGTTATCTTTTAAAAAGGCACAAGAGAAAAAAGTATTCCTGTAAATGTTGTAACAAGATTTCAACCGCTCCTGGAGGAGTAAAATTAACTCCCGGTGGTGAGTATTCGATTCAAATGGCAACACAAATTGCTTGTGATAAGTTTGAAGATCATCTGCCTCTGGAAAGACAGCGCAAACAAATGAAAAGGGCAGGACTAAATGTTGAAGTTAAAACCCTTTTTGGATTAACCGAACACCTTTACAATCGTCTTTATCCACTTCAAGAAATGATCAGGCAAGATATCCTTGGCGAAAAATGGATTCATATCGATGAATCCCCCATAAACTTTTATAACCCTAATAAAAGCAAGGGATACATTTGGTCCATGTCCAATCCAAGAGGGGCATTTTATCAATTTGAGCCAACAAGATCGGGATCGGTTGCAAGAGAAATGTTGAGAGGCTACACCTCTGGCAATGTGGTGACAGACGGTTATGGCGGTTACAATTTTTTAGATCAAATGAAAAATATAGGCCATGCCTTTTGCTGGGCCCATGTTAGGCGCAAATTTTTTGAGGCCATGAATCATGATCCAAAGGCAGAAAAGATGGTGGATTTCATCGATGAACTTTATGAAATTGAACATGAGGCCGAGGAAGTGAAAGATTTAAAAGATCTTAGATCGGACAAATCTTTAAAAGTCATAAAGGAAATTGATAACTGGATTCAAAATCAAGATGGACATTATCTAGATTCCTCTTCTATGGGGAAGGCGATCAATTATTATTTAGATAGGAAAGATGGCCTTCACCTTTTTCTTTATGATGAAAATGTTCCGATAGATAATAATATGGCGGAAAGAAGACAAAGGTGCCCAGTAATGGGGAGAAAAAACTTCCTTCATTTTAAATCGATCAATGGTGCGGATGTAGGTTCATTTTTTTATTCCGTGATAGAATCTTGTAAATCAAATGGGCTCGATGCCAGGGGCTACATTAATGAGATGGCCCATCGTTCGGCCAAAGGTGAAGAGCTTGAAAGTCCTTACCAGTATTCCTCACGGCTCAGTAGCGAGATCATGGACAAGTTGGTCAAAGAATTATCGGCGCTATCGCCACCATCAAAGTGATTTAATTTTCATCAAGATTAAGGAAAGAGAATTGAGATCATTCACTTCAATAGAAAATCCCGAAACATGTCTTATAATATATTTTTGATCAGAATCATATTTAATTGAGATTGGCGAAAAATCAAAATCATTATTTTCAGGTACCTCAATGTCAGCGGTCCATTTCCTGATGGTAAACATGGAAACGGGAATGGATCTGGCTATTTCTTTTTTGGCCATCCCATTTATAAATAATTCTCGAATAAGGACCTTCATTGCCGGTGGATATTTTTTCCCAACGCCAGTGCTTTTAAGTTGTGAGTAAAGACTTTTAATTTTTTCGATGATGATTAAATTTTTAGAATCCATGGAACCTCCGATGCTCATTGATCGGATCATGGCCATTACTTTTTATGAGGGGTCTAGGCCCAACTTACCAAAAAAGAGCGATTCAACCAATATAAAGGAGAATTGCTATGACAGTAAAAAGGAAATGGAAAAGAAGGTCAGACACCAAAAAAATGACTAAGGAGGCCCTCATATTAAAGTACATGAGAGAGTCAAAAAAGCTTTCTATGAGAAAAGCAGCTAAAGTTGTGGGGATTAGTAATGCCCAGGTAAATCATGCAGAGAATGGAAGAAAAGACCTTCACCCGGATTTTATTTTAAAGTAGTTCAGGCCTATGGATATTCCTATAAGGATTTTTTGGATTTCCTGACAGAAAAGAAAGAGGCACCAGAACACACTCTCTCTGAGTGCATTGAAATTTTGAAGCGGCTTAAGGCGGAAAAGTTAAAAACCGTGAAGGCCATACTTGAGACTTTCTAAAGGACTTTATTTAGCTGGATATTTAATCGCAACAAATCTTGTTATGAAATCGTCTTAATCAGATTTTGGAAACAAATGGATTAAGGATATTTATTCTCGATATCAAGAGAATCCGACTGTTTTTGGTCGATTTCTTCATTTTTTCTTGAATTAAGAAACGTGTTGGAAATTTTTCTTAAGATTTCTGAATGATTTTGGCTATTGAAGCAGGGCAAAAATTTATAAATTTTATTCCTAACAAAGGGAGTTATTAGAAATAGAGTGGAGTGGGTGAGAGAAGTGACTTCACGAGAGCATTTTAAAGAAAAAATTCCATTTGTTATTAATAAGGCCAAGGAGGACGCCAATTTATAATATGCTTCCATTTTTTTTTGGGAAAGGATTTTTCTTTTTTACACCCTTCTGTGAGCGGATAAGAATACGACCCTAAATTGACTTCAACATCCATAATTTTTTTGTATTTTTCTTTGATATCTATATTGGGAAGTCTTTCCCTTTTGAAGCCCCATCTTCTAAGGTAATTTAAATATATTTTCTTAACCCTAAAAGGCTCAGGCCATTTTAAATTAATATATTCTTCCATTTCTAAGGTTCTTTCATCCTTTGCAAAGTCTATTTTTTTATTAGAATAGGGTTGAGGGGGGATAGGACCGCAGTAAGTAGGTATTGAATGGTTAAAATCAGGTTCCCGGATAATCTTTATTATATGGTTTTTTAATACAAAAAATTCGGGTTTTTTATCTTTTAAAAGATTTTTGAAATCAAGCAAACTGAGAGTTTTTTTCTCTTTTAAAGTGATTTCTTGTGTTTCAATTAGGTCTCCCTTAAAATGTTCCTTACAATTTAAATAATCTATATCATTATCATCCAACCAAAATTTCTTTTCATCAAGTTGATAGAAGCGGTTTCCTTTAAATTCAAAAAATAGGATTGTGGACTTAACTTCTGAACGTCCTCTACAAGGAACATTTTTGGCAAGTTCATCTGTTCGAAAATTGCCAAAAATATAGTCTTTTTCAAAACTAGTTAAAAATACCATGCCCTCCTTTAAACTATTCTGAACTTCTACATTTTTTAGGAGAAGATTTTTATATTCATCAACAGTTATTTGATCTTCCCCAAAAGCTCCAGTAATTACCATAAAAAGTAGACAAATGGTTATCCAATGCAGCTTTGATTTTTTAAAGACTTCCTTGAAAATTTTAATTCCCATTTTTTCCCTTAGCAGTAAAGTTTTTTTTTATTTAAAGGGTAGAGCTTAGTAGCTAAATGATCAATATTATTTTTTATAAAAACTTTGTGAATAAGTTTTACCTATTTGGACAAGTATCTTTACATTGAGAATCGTCCCTATTCAAGCATCTATATTGATTCAACATTGCGGAACCAAAAAAAGGACTTAAAACATATTTCCCTCTTTTCCCTTTGGAATTTACTCCTAATATAAATCCGAATTTCCGATTTGTTGATGAACCATTTTTTTTGTCCCATCCAATCCAAGGACCTCCGCTAGAACCCCAGGTTAAATCGGTTGGTATTTTATAGTTATAAATATTATTAGCCGGGGGAGGGCTTGTAATAGCTTCCATGTCTTTAATTTCAACTGCTCTCATATTATCCTTCACCCAACCCGTGCCCGGAAGCCAAATAGGATATCCAAGAGAGGTACCCCTTAAAATATCTTTATTCGGATTTGTTATAAGACCAAATGTTTCTAATTTAAGATTAGTTTCCTCTAATTCTACTAAGGCAAGATCAAATATAAATTGGTCAAAGCTTCCACCAGGAAGAGTAAAATATCCTTTATTAATGATGGCCCTGGTCCCATATAAAATTATTGGGTCCCCATAGTTGTAGTTAAGGCTAAATTTAATCGTTTTTGGCCATATTTTCTTATGACTGACCATTAAGCAATGAGCTGCAGTAACTAAACCATACCTTCCGGTTGCTGGAACTTTGATTAAGGAAGCTGTACATGGAATATACTCATTTGGATTTCCCTTATCAAAAACTTCTAGTTTCCCAACTGGTAAATAAGCTCCCTTCCTTTCGCCAACATTCCATGATTTACCGGTGGAAACCTGTTCTGTATGATAAGGATGACCGCTTTTTAAATTAATCTCTATTACATTATCCCTTAAAATTTTCTCTCCCTTAAAAGTTTTTAAAAATTCTTTTAATTTATTTTCTTGAATTTCTATAACCTGAGGCTTGAGCATTTCAGGTTTTATATTATCAAACATTTTCTTTTGTGGAGCATTTGGTCTATTTAAATCACTACAAAGAATTCCATAATATTCGTTGATACCAGTAGCATCTGAAACGACACATTTTTTTGCCATGGGACATGCTTCCCTTTCCGAGACCTTACAGCTAACAGGAACTGTTTTACCTCCGCATACAGCTGATCCTATACAAACAAATATTAATTTACCTGATTTATCTTTTAGGGCAACTTTAGTCTGCTCCTTGGGCTTTAAATCACACTTTGAAGCATCAAAACCAGCTGCTCCACCTTTCCCCGGAGGTGGCGCCCAGCCCTGTGTCGCAAACAATAAGGCAGCTAGTGGAAAAATTAAAAATAGCTTTTTCATAATGAACTCCTTTTTAAATCACCTTCTATTTTACCACAATTCTTGCCCTTGTTGGTCAGGAATTAAAGTAACTTAGCTCCTTCTAAATAAATTAAGTTGATAACTAAAGATTAACTCAAGGTCGAATCTAGAAATTAAACAAAGGTTATTTAAATTTTAAAGTCTACGGTTGAGTCTGTTTCGATGTCTCTCAGAACCAAAACCCTCTGCTCATTTTTTATTATTAATTATATCAAAAGAGAGAGAGGTTAAGGATTTTTCTAATCAAAAAAAAATATATTAACGATTCCAAGATGGTATTTTATTAGATTCTCTCATAAATCTCCCGCCATGTCTTCTTTGGCCCCTGAACCTGCCCTAAACATCCATGTCTGCTGGTAGTATAGGTAAAATCTCCAAAATCTACTTCAACATCCTTAATCTTTTCATATATTGTACTTATATGAATACGGGGGAGTTTTTCCAATGTTACTTTAACCCCCTTGTCTTTTATCCGATATATCTTCTCTTTCGCAAATTCCCAAGGGCGACTTAAATCATACGTAATAACATGAGCATCGAGGTCATCTAATTTGAGGGTCTTAGGCCTAGGCTCTTCAATAAATACCCCTCGAGGTCCGCAATAAGGAGAAGGTCCCAATATAGGCCTAGGTTCTAATGTAACTTCTAATCTTTTTTTATCAATTTTATGAACCCCTAAAATCCAATCATCATTGTTAATCTTTTTAAAATTTAAAAGGGAAACAAGTTTTTTTTTCTTTAGTTTAATACGATCTATTTTAGCAATCTCTGCACCAAAATACTCCTTACATCTAGAATAATTTGGCTCACCTTTCTTTAAAAAAAATTTCTTTTCTTCCAGTTGGTAATAGCGCTCATCGACCTTTACCCCCAGGCTCTCTTTTTCAACTCCAGAAAGCAAAATAGTATATTTTTTCTCAGATCTTCCGTAGCAAACAATTGTGGTTTTGGAATTTCCATCTCTAGGGTAGATAAATAGTCCGTCTGAATTCATTTTTTCAAGAAATACCAATCCGGTCTTATACTGATTTAAGGACTCAACATTTTCATATAACATTTTTTGATATTCATTTAACAAAACTTCTTCTGAAAAACCAACTGAGGTTTTTAAAAACATAATAATAAAAATAATAAATTTTATTTTCAAAGAAGAATTCCTTTTTTTTGCTTTTTATTATTATATTTAAAAATTGGAGAATTCACCAATTTTTAAATATAATAAGTATTTATTTTGTAGGCAAATTTATAATCTCACAATCCATTTCTCCCTTTGAGCAAAGGAATAGATTTTCAATTACGTCCCACCTTCCTGGGGACCGCATAACCTTCTTTTTATCTAATTCACTTTTTCGTGAATTTATGCCAGAAATATACCCATAATTTCCCTTCTTTTGAAAATTTCCTACCCAAGGCCCTCCGCTAGACCCCTGAGTCATATCCGAAGGGATAACTGACTCTTCCAAAAATTTTTCTATAGATAAATAATACATCTTCTTTTCCTTATCTGAAAAGGGTGGTGCTACAGGATAGCCAATTTGAATTCCAGGAGTTGTCATGGCTGTATTTATCAAACCAAAACAACAATTTTCTCTTGGCTCCTGGGCTAATTCAAGAATTGCAATATCATAATTATGATAACCTGGTCCCAACTGCCTAAATCCCCAAGGAATAATAATACTAGTTACAAAAAATTTCTTTTCAGATGATTCTAGGCCCAATCCTGGTATAAAGTGTAAGTCATAATAGAATAAATAAGGCTTTTTTTCTGCTCTATAATTGAACACACAATGGGCTGCTGTTACCAAGGCCATTTTTTTGCCAATTTTAATAACTGAAGCAGAGCAATCATGCCATTCGTTAGGTTCAAAATTAAATTTTTCACACATTTTTAACTTTCCTGCTGGTTTAAAAAATGTATTTGCCTTATATACTGATGAGGTAACTTCTTGAGCCTTTCCAAGTTCATGCTTTGGTGGAGTATAATTATTTATTCCGCTTGGAGCTGATAAAATTTTCGGCTGTGCCTCAACAACAGTAATCGGAATAAATTCTTCTCTCTTAATATCGGGAAAAGGTTCCAGGGATTGTTTGGCGTCTTTACAAAATTTAATAGACTGATAGGCTTTGGGAATATTATATTTTATGGGCGAATCCTTAAGAATATTATGCACCGGAGAACCAATACAAACCTTTGCTGTTGGACAAGATTCTCTTTCGCTAACTTTACAAGAAACGGGAGTAGCTTTTCCTCCACATATCGCAACTCCGGTACAAATATAGTGGATTTTTCCAGATTTATCCTTTAATTTTAGTTTAGTCTGATCTTTTGGTTTCAAATCACATTTTGAAATATCTGGACCGCCTGTAGCTCCACCTTTCCCCGGAGGCGGCGCCCAGCCCTGTGTCGCAAACAATAAGGCAGCCAGTGGAAGAATTAAAAATAGCTTTTTCATATTCAGCTCCAGTTTTAATCACATTCCATTTTACCATAAATCTTGACTAATAAAATTGGAAATTAAAATAACTAAGGTCTTCCTAAACAAATTAAGTTTAAGATTAAAAGCTTAATCAAGAGCGAATCAAGAAACCATAAGGGTCTTAAATAAATAGTCTTGGGTAAAACAAATCATGTTAAAATAGGTTAAAAAAGGAGCGGAGTATGAAACTTTTCTTTAATCTTATTTCTATTTTAATTTTGATTAGTACCTCAAATGTTTTCGCCGGAAAATGGAAGGGTGATGTATTTTTTAACAAACGAGGGATTGAAATTTCAGATAAAGGAATGAAAAAACATGTATATGAATGGAAAGGAAAAAGTGTTTATTTGTACAGGTTCGTTGACAGAGGAAATCCTCCAAAGGTTGAAATAGGAGAGGACCCTGGAGGAAAACGGCAGAAATGGGTCATCAGCGCTGATGAGTTGGTAAAGTGGTACCCAGACACTGATTCAAGTGCCAGTGAAGCAGAGGATGATTGCCAGGTATGCTATGCCGAGTACAAGAAAAAGAAGACAAGTCCAATGAAATTAAAATGCGGTAAAACCATGTGCAAGAATTGTATAAAAAGTTGGAAGGAAACACAGAGAGGAGTATGGACCTGTCCTCACTGGATAGGGTCTATTAAAATGTCACTTTTACCGGCCAATTAATTTGTCACATTGAGATTTTTGAACAATATTCCTAGGAAAATTTTAGGAGTATTAGGAGATGATTTCGATGACAGATTTTAAACAGATT